>NZ_JBHWIJ010000004.1:43789-48791 GCF_042732255.1 Kitasatospora sp. NPDC059803
TAACACCCCCCACATTGCTTGAGCGTGGCTTCTCTTTTTTTTAAGATCGAAGGGACTCCCCGTTTCAAATACTTGGTTTGACGGAGTGTAAACGATGAGAGGTCGAACTGCGTTTCCGCAGGTCGGAGGAGCTTCTACAGGTCGTAGTACAGCTCGAACTCGTGGGGGTGGGGGCGGAGGGCGATGGGGGCGATCTCGTTGGTGCGCTTGAAGTCGATCCAGGTCTCGATCAGGTCCGGGGTGAAGACGTTGCCGGCGAGCAGGTACTCGTGGTCGGCTTCCAGGGCGTCGAGGACGGCCGGGAGGGAGGCGGGCACCTGCGGGACGTTGGCGTGTTCCTCGGGGGCGAGCTCGTAGAGGTCCTTGTCGACCGGCTCCAGCGGCTCGATCTTGTTGCGGATGCCGTCGAGGCCGGCCATCAGCATGGCGGCGAAGGCCAGGTACGGGTTGGAGGAGGGGTCGGGCGCGCGGAACTCGATGCGCTTGGCCTTGGCGTTGGAGCCGGTGATCGGGATGCGGATCGCGGCCGAGCGGTTGCGCTGGGAGTAGACGAGGTTGACCGGCGCCTCGAAGCCCGGGACCAGGCGGTGGTAGGAGTTCACCGACGGGTTGGTGAAGGCCAGCAGCGAGGGGGCGTGCCGGAGCAGGCCGCCGATGTAGTAGCGGGCGGTGTCGGAGAGGCCGGCGTAGCCCTGCTCGTCGTAGAAGAGCGGCGAGCCCTCGGTCCACAGCGACTGGTGGACGTGCATGCCCGAGCCGTTGTCGCCGAAGATCGGCTTGGGCATGAAGGTGGCCGTCTTGCCGTTGCGCCAGGCGACGTTCTTGATGATGTATTTGAACAGCATCAGGTCGTCGGCGGCGTGCAGCAGGGTGTTGAACTTGTAGTTGATCTCGGCCTGGCCGGCCGTGCCGACCTCGTGGTGCTGGCGCTCGACTTCGAGGCCGGACTTGGCCAGTTCGAGCGACATCTCGGCCCGCAGGTCGGCGAAGTGGTCCACCGGCGGGGTGGGGAAGTAGCCGCCCTTGTACTTGACCTTGTAGCCGCGGACGTCGCCCTCGGCGGCGCCGGAGTTCCAGGCGCCGGCCTCCGAGTCGATGTGGTAGAAGGACGCGTTGGCGCTGGTCTCGAAGCGGACCGAGTCGAAGACGTAGAACTCGGCCTCGGGCCCGAAGAACGCGGTGTCGGCGATGCCGGAGGAGGCGAGGTAGGCCTCGGCCTTCTTGGCGACGTTGCGCGGGTCGCGGCTGTAGGCCTCGCCGGTGACCGGGTCCTGGATGAAGAAGTTGATGTTGAGGTGCTTCTCGACCCGGAAGGGGTCGAGACGAGCCGTGGCGAGGTCCGGGACCAGGGCCATGTCGGACTCGTGGATGGCCTGGAAGCCGCGGATCGACGAGCCGTCGAACATCAGGATCTCGGACGGGTCGAAGGTCGCCGCAGGTACGGAGAAGTGCTGCATGACGCCAGGCAGATCGCAGAAGCGGACATCGACGAACTTCACGTCGTTGTCCTGAATGAACTGCTTCACTTCGGCGGCGTTGTTGAACATCCATCCTCCTCGGCGTGCGAATGGGGCTCACCCTAGGAACGGGCCGTTTCCGGCCGGTGACCCGGTCGTTTCATAAATGTTAACCACGCCCGCCGATCGGGTGGCAAAGATGTACGGGACGGGGCAAAACGCACCGCCGTCAGGCTCGGCTCTCCATAAGTGGTCTGGACCACTTGGAAAGCTCCGGCGGCACGATTCACCCGCCCGTGGCGTTCGGGGGAGCCGGTGGCGGCGCGGACGGGTCGCCCGGTTAGTGTGGATTCGTGGACACCAGAGAAGCGTTGGGATCGTGGATCGACGGCCCGAAGGCGGCCGCCGAGAAGATGGGAGCCGACTTCGGCTTCCGCGGCGAGCGCCTCGGCCTGCCCAAGGAGGGCCCCGGCTCGATCGCGGGCCCGGGCCGCCGGATCGGCGCCCTGTTCGTGGACGGCTGGCTGGTCGCCCTGATCGCCTACGGGCTGATCGGCAAGGGCAGCCCGGCCGAGGCGAACCTGTGGACCAGCCCGCTCTACTTCCTGGTCGCGGCGGTGCTGCTCGCCACCACCGGGACGACCGTCGGCAAGCGGCTGTTCGGCCTCCGGGTGATCCGCCTGGACGGCGGCCGTGCGACCATCCCGCAGGTGCTGCTGCGCACCCTGCTGCTCTGCCTGGTGGTGCCGCCGCTGGTCTGGGACCGCGACACCCGCGGTCTGCACGACAAGGCGGTCGGCACCGTCGAGGTCCGGATCTAGTCCGGATCTGTCGAGGTCCGGATCTAGTCCGGAACCCAGCCTGGATCCAGGGCCGGACGGCCTTGCCGCACAACACTGAACGGCCCCGCTGCGGGATCTCCGCGGCGGGGCCGTTCAGTGTTGTGGTCGGGGGAGCGTCAGCGGGCCTGGCCGCCCTTGGGCATCCGGGCACCCTTGGGCATCGGGCCCTTGGGGATCGGCGCCTTGGAGAGCAGGTCGCCCAGGGCGCGCAGACGGTCGTTGGTCTCGGTGACCTGGGACGCGGTGATGGCGCGGGGCAGTCGCATCAGGTGGATCTGCAGCTTCTTGAGCGGGATCTCGCCCTCGCCGGTACCCACCACGATGTCGTGCACCGGCACGTCGCCGACGACCCGGGCCATCTTCTTCTTCTCGGAGGCCAGCAGCTGGCGCACCCGGTTCGGGTTGCCTTCGCCGATCAGCGCGATTCCGGCCCGGCCCACCGCGCGGTAGACCGCGTCCTGGTTGCGGGTGACCGCGACCGGGGTGGAGTTGGAGCTCCAGCCGCGTCGGATGTTGTTCAGCACCGCCGCAACGGCGCCCGGCTGCCCCTCCATCTGTCCGAACGCCGCGCGCTCGGCCCGGCGCCCGAAGACGATCGCCATGGCCAGGAAGGCCACGATGAAGCCCAGGATGCCCAGGTAGATCGGGTGGTCGATTGCGAAGCCGATGGCGAGGAACACGCCGAAGGTCAGCAGGCCGACGCCGGCGATGATCAGGCCGATCTTGGTGTCGACCTTCTTGGTCATGGTGTAAGCCAGGCGGATCTGCTTCAGTCGCCCGGGGTTCTCGGATGTTTCCCTCGCCATAACGCTCATGGTACGTGGCACGGGTACGGGATATCCAAGCCCGGGTACCCGTTCGCCTCGATCCGTGACTCGTGTGCCCTGTGCCGTCGCACACAGCGACCGTCGGCCGCGGCGAACGGCCCCCGGCGCGGCCGCGTCGAGAACGTCACCGTCGAGAACCGCTGGGAACCGCTGAGAACCATCGAGAACCGCTGAGAACCGTCGAGGACGTCACCGTCGTGGCGGTGACGTCGTCGCCGCCCGCGCGTCGTGTCGGCGGTCCGCCGCGTACCGGCGGTTCTCGCAGACCGCCGCCCAGGCGTTGCGCCGGGCCTGCTGCTGGCCACCCGCCAGCAGGACGCTCTCGGCGAGCCGCAGCGCGACCCCCACCGACCGGATGCGCATCCGCATGCCGAACAGCTCCCCTCGTGGCTGAGAAGAATCGAACGATCGCAACGAGTCCATCGTCACCATCCCGTGTTACCAGGCGGTGACCAGGCAGTCAAAGTGCGGTGAAACCGAAAGGGCGGAGCCGAGGCTCCGCCCTTCGCTCGCGCACCGGATGGCTCAAAAGCACCGGATCAGCAGGATCATCAGAATCTGCTGGCTCAATCAGCCCGGCCGACCCAGCCGACCCAGCCGACTCGGCCGGATCAGACCGCGGCCTGCGCGCGCCGCTCCAGCGCCTGCCGGTACAGCCGCCCGGCCCGGTAGGAGGAGCGCACCAGCGGGCCCGACATGACCCCGGCGAAGCCCAGCTCCTCGGCCTCCTGCTGGAGCTCGACGAACTCGTGCGGCTTGACCCAGCGCTCCACCGGGTGGTGGCGCAGCGAGGGGCGCAGGTACTGGGTGATGGTGATCAGCTCGCAGCCGGCGCCGACGAGGTCGGCCAGCGCCTGGCTGACCTCCTCGCGGGTCTCGCCCATGCCGAGGATCAGGTTTGACTTGGTCACCAGCCCGGCCGCGCGGGCCTGGGTGATGACGTCGAGCGAGCGCTCGTAGCGGAAGGCCGGGCGGATCCGCTTGAAGATCCGCGGCACCGTCTCGACGTTGTGCGCGAGCACCTCGGGGCGGGAGGAGAAGACCTCGGCCAGCTGCTCGGGCACCGCGTTGAAGTCGGGGATCAGCAGCTCGACGCCGGTGCGGCCGCTCTCGCGGTCGGCGGTCAGCGCGTGCACCTGGCGCACGGTCTCGGCGTACAGCCAGGCGCCGCCGTCCGGCAGGTCGTCGCGGGCGACGCCGGTGATGGTGGCGTAGTTGAGGTCCATCGTGACGATGGACTCGGCGACCCGGCGCGGCTCGTCCCGGTCGAACTCGGCGGGCTTGCCGGTGTCGATCTGGCAGAAGTCGCAGCGGCGGGTGCACTGGTCGCCGCCGATGAGGAAGGTCGCCTCGCGGTCCTCCCAGCACTCGAAGATGTTGGGGCAGCCGGCTTCCTGGCAGACGGTGTGCAGCCCCTCCTTCTTCACCAGCGACTGGAGGGCGTTGTACTCCGGCCCCATCTTCGCGCGGGTCTTGATCCACTCGGGCTTCCGCTCGATGGGGGTCTCGCTGTTGCGGACCTCCAGGCGGAGCAGCTTCCTGCCGTCGGGCGCGACAGCGGACACGTGCGACTCCTAGAACTAGACGGGGTACCCCCAGGGTACGCCTGTGGTTGTAAGGCCTTCGCGCGGCCTGTTGCCCCGCAATCGCAGGGCAACAGCGCTACTGGCCGGTAGATTCCCGGGGGGCAATCCGGAGTGGGGCCCGGGGAAGAGCCCGGGCGAGGACCCGGGCCCGGGTCAGCGGGTGAGCGCGGGTTCGGGCAGCTCGGCGAACACGTCCGCCAGGTGCCGCTCGACCACCGGCAGCGCCTCGCCGACGGTTAAAACGCGCCCCACCGCGCCGGCCAGCGCGGGGAGCCAGGCGTCCCCGAAGC
>NZ_JBHWIJ010000004.1:48801-66400 GCF_042732255.1 Kitasatospora sp. NPDC059803
CCCGCCCTCGCCCGGCGCGGGCTCTCGCCCCCCCCGGCCGAGCCGGCGCGCCTCCTCGGCCGCCACGCGCGCCCGGGCGGGGCCGGCCGCGCGCGCCGGCGTCCCGGATGCCGCACGGCACGATCCGGTCGAACCAGGTCATGTCGGGGTCGCAGTTGAGCGCGAAGCCGTGCATGGTGACCCCGCGGGCGACCCGGACGCCGATCGCGGCGAGCTTGCGGTCGTCGCCGCGCTGGCCGGCGTTGGACGGCGCGTACTCGGGGCCGGCCAGCCGCGGGTCGATGCCCAGCGGCAGGCCCATCCGCAGGGTCAGCTTGCCGATGTCCACCACCTGCGCCGGGTCCACCACGGCGTCCGGGATGGAATCGCCCAGTACCCAGACGCCGCTGCGGCCCTCGACCCGGGTGGTGCCGACGCCGAACCCGGCGCAGGCGCGGATCAGCGCCTCCTCCAGCCGGCGGACGTAGGCGACCACGTCGATCGGGTCGGGCAGCTTGACGATGGGGTAGCCGACCAGCTGGCCGGGGCCGTGCCAGGTGATCTCCCCGCCGCGGTTGACCTCGACCACCGGGGTGCCGTCGAGCGGCAGGTCGGCGGGGTTGGTGCGCTTGCCCATCGTGTAGACGGGCTGGTGCTCCAGCAGCAGCACGGTGTCGGGGATCTCGTCCGCGACCCGCAGCGCGTGCAGGCGCTGCTGCTCCTCCCAGGCCTCCTGGTAGGCGATGGCGCCCTCGCCTGTCCCCATTCGAACGAAACGCACGTTCTCGCTCACCGCTGCCGCTCCTTGCCAGGCGTTCGAGACCAACCTCGCCACTGTACGCCCACGCCCGTGCGGGCGGTTCAGCCGCCCGTACGGCCTGTACGCACGGCTGAACCGCCCGCACGGGCGGCCCGTAGGGACCGCGCCCGCAAGGACCCGTTCAGCCCCCCGCCAGCAGTTGCAGCCGCAGCGCCAGCTGGAGTTCGAGCGAGCGCTCGGGGTGGTTCCAGTCCGGGCCGAGCAGCGCCTCGACCCGGTCCAGCCGCTGGACGACGGTGTTCACGTGGACGTGCAGTTCGTCCTTGGCGCGGGTGAGGCTGCCGCCGCAGTCGAAGTAGGCGCGCAGGGTGCGGACAAGTTCGGTGCCGCGGCGGGTGTCGTAGGCGAGCAGCGGGCCGAGCGCCGAGCCGACGAAGCCGTCCACGTCGTGCCCGTCGCCGAGCAGCACCCCGAGGAAGCCCAGCGCGCGGGCCGAGGCGCCCTCCCCGGCGCGGCCGAGCACCCGCAGCGCCCGGACGCAGCGCAGGCCCTCGGCGTACGAGGCGGCCAGCGCGGGCGGGCCGGCGGCCGGGCGGCCGGCGCCCACGGTGACGGGGAACCCGGCCAGCCGGGCCAGCCGCTCGGCGGCCTGCCGTGCGGCCTCCTCCGGGTCGCCAGCCTCCGGCACCAGCAGCACCACCGCCTCGCCGTGCTCGGCGCTGACGCCCCGGGAGCCGAACAGGTACCGCCGGGCGGCGCCGGCCAGCCGGCCGCGGTCGGGGACGGGGGGTCCGGCGGGTTCGGCCGGTTCGGCGACCAGGACCAGGTGCGGGCGGGCGAGGTCGACGCCGAGCCGGCGGCCGCGCGCGGTGAGCCCGGCCGGATCGCGGTCGGGGGCGGTGAGCAGGTCGGTGAGCAGTTCGCCGCGGACCCTGTTCTCGGTCTCGGCCACCGAGCGGCGCAGCAGCAGGAGCAGCGCGGTCACCACGCTGGCCCGCTCGAACAGCCGCCGGTCGGCGTCGTCGAGGCCGGGGCGTCCGCGCAGCACCAGGGTGCCGAGCGCGTCGTGCCCGGCCAGCACCGCGCATACCCACAGCTCGCCGTGCCGGACGGACCGCCCCTCGGCCCGGGACGCGGCGACCGCCTCCGCCAGTTCGCCGGCGGGTGCGGACCGCCCGGCCAGCGGCTCGCCCTCGGCGTCGAGGACGGCTATCTCGCCGCCCAGCAGGGTCGCGACGGCGGCGGCGACGTCCGGCACCTCGGCGCCGCGCAGCACCAGGTCGGTGAGCCGGTCGTGCGCCTGCTCGGCGCGCTGGACGGCGGCCGAGTGGGCGCGGACCAGTTCGTTGGCGCTGTTGAGTTCGGCGAGCGCGGCCCGGGTGTCGGCCAGCGACTTGGCGGTGTCCAGGGCGATCGCGGCGTGCGCGGCCAGCGTGCACAGCAGCGCCACCTCGTCGGGGGAGAAGGCGCGGGGCGAGCGGTCGGCGGCGAACAGCACCCCGATGACCTCGCCGCCGAGCAGCAGCGGCACGCCGATGATCGCCACCAGGCCCTCGTCGAGCACGCCCGCGTCGATCGTGCCGGTGTGGTGGAACCGTTCGTCGGTGCGGTAGTCGGGGGTGGCGTACGGGCGGGCGGTCTGCGCGACCAGGCCGCCCAGGCCGTGTCCGAGGCTGAGCCGCAGGGTCTGGAACAGGACGGAGACCGAGCCGTCGGTGACCCGCATGTAGGTGTCGCCCGCGGCCTCGTCCGGCAGGGTCAGGTACGCGGTGTCGGTGCCGAGCAGCATCCGGGCGCGGCGGACGATCGCCTGGAGCACGGTGTCCAGCTCCCGGGAGGCGGCGAGGTCCCCGGCGGTGTCGAACAGGGCGGTCAACTCCGTCTCCCGGCGCCGGTGTTGACGCAGCGTGCGGTGCACCCGCAGGGCCTGCCAGGTGGCGTCGTCGATATCGGCGAGGACGGCGGCCGGCGCCCCGCGGCGGCGGGCGTCGGCCAGCACGTCGGCGAAGTCCTCGGTGGCGGCGCCGGAGGCGAGCAGGTCGAGCAGCCGCCGCAGCGCGGGCGCGGCGCTTTCGTGAGGGTGGTTCATGGTGCGTGCCGCCAATCGGCGTCGGGTCCGGCGGAAGCGCGATCGTAGCGGCTCGGCCGTCAGGCGGTGGCGGGCTTGGCCGCCACGGCGGCGCCGTCCGCCTCCACCGCCGCCTCGACGTCCGCCAGGTCGCTGCCCCTGGTCTCCCGCCCGCACAGCACCGCCAGCACGGTGATCGCCGCCGCGATCGCCACGTACACCGAGATCGGGGTGGCGTTGCCGTAGTCCTTGAGCAGTGCGGTCGCGATCAGCGGCGCGGGCGCGCCGGCGGCCACCGAGGCGAACTGGGCCCCGATCGAGGCGCCCGAGTAGCGCATCCGGGTGGCGAACAGCTCGGAGAAGAACGCCGCCTGCGGTGCGTACATCGCGCTGTGGAAGACCAGTCCGACCGTCACCGCGACCACCAGCTGTCCGAACGACCTGGTGTCCACCAGCCCGAAGAAGACGAACGCCCAGATGCCCACCCCGACCGCGCCCACCAGGTACACCGGTTTGCGTCCGACCCGGTCGGACAGTGCTCCGAACAGCGGGATCAGCGCGAACTGGATCGCCGAGCCGATCAGTACGGCGTTCAGCGCGGTCTGCTTGGAGAAGTGCGCGTGGGTGACGGCGTACGTCAGCACAAACGTGGTCATCACGTAGTACGAGATGTTCTCCGCCATCCGTGCGCCCATCGCCACCAGCACCTCCCGCCAGTGGTTGCGCAACACCGCCACCAGCGGCGGCTGTTCGACGGTCTTCCGCTGCTGCTGGGCCGCCAGCGCCTGCTTGAACAGCGGCGACTCGTCCACCGCGAGCCGGATCCACAGCCCGACCCCGACCAGCACCGCCGACAGCAGGAACGGCACCCGCCACCCCCACGACAGGAACGCGTCCTCCGACAGCACCGCCGTCAGCAGCGACAGCACCCCCGCCGCCAGCAGGTTCCCGGCCGGCGCCCCGCCCTGCGGCCACGACGCCCAGAACCCGCGCCGCCGCTGGTCCCCGTGCTCCGACACCAGCAGCACCGCCCCGCCCCACTCCCCGCCGAGCGCGAAGCCCTGCACCAGGCGCAGCACCGTCAACAGCACCGGCGCCGCCGCCCCGATGGAGCTGTAGGTGGGCAGCACCCCGATCAGCGTGGTCGACCCGCCCATCAGCAGCAGGCTGACGACGAGCAGCTTCTTCCGCCCGACCCGGTCCCCGAAGTGCCCGAACACCAGCGCCCCGACCGGCCGCGCGGCGAACCCGATCGCGTAGGTGAGGAAGGACAGCAGCGTCCCCGTCAGCGGATCGGTGTTCGGGAAGAACAGCTTGTTGAACACCAGCGCGGCCGCTGTTCCGTACAAGAAGTAGTCGTACCACTCGATGGTGGTCCCGATGAGACTGGCGGCCACGACCCGAGGGAGTGAGCGGGTGGCTGCCGTGGCTGGTGCGGAGGCGTTCATGGTCACCACTTCCGGGCCGGGGGGAGGACGTCGCCCCGAGAGGCGTCGCCCCGAGGAATGTCGTCACAAGGGGCGCCGCCCCAAGGGACGTCGCCACAAGGTAGGGAGGCGCGTTCCCCGGGACTATGTGGGCCGCCCACATAGTCCTGGGGGTCGGCCTGGGGAGGGCGGCCAGGTGCCGCCGCTCAGTGCGCCGTCCAGCCGCCGTCGACGGGGAGGCTGGCGCCGGTGATGTAGGAAGCGGGCGGGGAGCAGAGCCAGAGGGCGAGTTGGGCGATCTCCTCGGGTTCGATGAGACGCTTGACGGCCGTGCGTTCGAGCATGATCTGCTCGACGACCTCGTCCTCGCGGATGCCGTGGGCGAGCGCCTGGCTCGCGATCTGCTTCTCCACCAGGGCAGTTCGGACGTAGCCCGGGTTGATGCAGTTGCTGGTGACGCCGTAGGGGGCACCCTCCAGGGCGACGGTCTTGCTGAGGCCCTCCAGCGCGTGCTTGGCGGTGACGTAGGCGGACTTGAAGGCGCTGGCCCGCAGGCCGTGGACGGAGGAGATGTTGACCACCCGGCCCCACTCCCGCTCGTACATGTGCGGGAGAGTGCGGCGCAGGATGCGGAACGGCGCCTCGACCATGACGCGTTGGATGAGGGTGAAGCGGTCTGGCGGGAACTCGTGGACGGGCGCGATGTGTTGGAGGCCGGCGTTGTTGACCACGATGTCGGCGTCGGCCGGCAGGGCCTCCACGGCCTCGGGGTCGGCGAGGTCCGCGACGACGGCGCGGCCGCCGATCCGCTCGGCGAGCTCCCGGGCCGGACCGGCCGCGAGATCGACGACGTAGACCCGGGCGCCGGCCCCGGCGAAGGCCTCGGCACAGGCCCGGCCGATGCCCGAGGCGGCCCCGGTGACCAGGGCCGTCCGGCCGTCGAGCGGGCGGGCTGTAGTGGTGTCCATGGCCGAGAACGCTAGGAAACCCGGGGGCCCGGCTCCCATGTGGTGGTCCACCACAGCATCCCGGTGGGCTGTGGTGTTCACCGCCACGATGGTCGATCGACGGTTCGACCGCGAAAGGCCAAACCCGCGCCGCCCGCGCTTCCCCACAATGGGCGCGATTGCTTCACCCGTTCGGAGGATTGCTCGGTCAGATCCACCCATAGCGCCCGAATGCTCGCTACATTCACGCCGATTCCCGACAGGGGGCGCCGCCCCAGGCAGCCGAAGTGCTGGTAGAGCCCGGTGCGACGTCCGAGAGGTGTTGACTGACATGCCCCAACGGCCTGCAACCGACAGCCCGGCGTACGGACCGCTCGACCCGCTCGGCCACCACCGAGGCCCGGTCGGCCGGACCCTGCCGGACGCCCCCGACGCCCTGACCGCCGACGCCCCGACCGCCGACGAACTGCGGCTGCCCGCGCAGGCCACAACCGACCGGCACGAACCCGCCGTCCCCGCGCCCGGGCCGGTCGGCGGCCACTCCGGGCACTCCGGCCCGTCCCCGCAGAACGGCCAACTCGCCGCGCTCATCGAGGAAGCCGGCTTCTCGCACGCGGGCCTGGCCCGCCGGGTCGACCAGCTCGGCCTGGAACACGGCCTCGACCTGCGCTACGACAAGACCTCGGTCACCCGCTGGCTGCGCGGCCAGCAACCCCGCGGCGCCACCCCCGCGCTGATCGCCGAGGTCTTCACCCGCCGCCTCGGCCGCCGCCTCACCGCCCAGGACCTCGGCCTGGACGCCTGCGCCCCGGTGTACGCGGGCCTGGAGTTCGCCGAGACCCCGCAGGAGGCGGTGGACATCGTGGCGAGCATGTGGCGCAAGGACAACGGCCCGCAGTCCGAACTGCGCCGGATCGCCTTCACCCCGGCGGGCCTGGTCGTCCCCAGCCGGGACTGGCTGATCGGCCGCACCGACGAGCGCGTCGCCCGGGACGGCTCGACGATGGTCCGCCCCGACGCCGCCACCGGTCCGTCCGCCGGTCCGTCCGCCGCCGCTGCCGGTACCGCCGGCACCGCAGCATCCGCCGTGACGGCGGCATCCGGAGCACCCGCCGCACCCGCCCAGAGCGTGCCCCCCGCGCCCGGCGCTCCCCCTCCGAGCCCGGCGCGCGGCCAGGCCCACCACGGGGCCCCCGGCATGCGCCCCGTGCCGGGCGCGGCCGGCCCCGCCGGGCCCACCATCGGCCGGGTGCCCACCCAGAGCCGGCGCCCGCCGACCGCCGTCGAGCCGCCGTACACCGAACCGGCCCGCGAGTCGCGCCCCGCCCTGCGGGTCGGCCGCGGCGACATCGCCGCCATCCGCGCCGTCGGCGACCTCTTCCGGGCGCTCGATCACGCCTACGGCGGCGGGCACGCCCGGCAGGCGCTGGTCCGCTACCTGGAGAGCGAGGCCGAGCCGATGCTGCGCGGCCGCTACGGCGAGCAGATCGGCCGGGCGCTGTTCGGCGCCGTCGCCGACCTGACCAGGCTGGCAGGCTGGACGTCCTTCGACATCGCCGCGCACGGCCTCGCCCAGCGCTACTTCGTCCAGGCGCTGCGCCTGTCCCAGGCCGCCGGGGACCGCGCGCTCGGCGGGTACGTCCTGGTGACGATGAGCCAGCAGGCCGTCCACCTGGGCCACGGCCGGGAGGCCGTCCAACTGGCCCGGGTCGCCCAGCAGGGCGTGGGCACCGCCGTGCCGCCGGTGGTCCAATCGCTGATGCACACCGCCGAGGCGCGCGGGCACGGCCTGCTGGGCGACGTCCGGGCCTGCACCACCGCCCTGGTGCGCTCCGAGCGGGCACTGGCCGCTGCCCGGGTCGGCGACGAACTGCCCTCCTGGGCGCGGTACTTCGACGAGGCCCAGCTCTCCGACGAGTTCGCTCACTGCTACCGCGACCTCCAGCAGTGGCGCACCTCCGCGCAGCACGCCGAGAAGTCGCTGCGGCTGCGCTCACCCGCCTACGCGCGCAGCCGGATCTTCTGCCGGCTGGTGCTGGCCACCGCCCGGCTCGGCATGGGGGACCTCGACGAGGCCTGCACCATGGCCACCGACGCGCTGCGGGCGGCGGGGGAGATGCGCTCGGCCCGCTCGCTGGAGTACGTCCGGGACTTCCACCGCCGCCTCACCCCCTACCGGGGCAGTCCGGTGGCCCGTGCCTTCGAGGAGACGGCCCGCCAGGCCGGCGTGATCTGAGGACCTGTCGCAGAGGGGCCGGTCGGGCGAGCTCCGGCGGCCCTGGAAACCCGTCCGGCCCGGGTCCGCCCCGGGCCGAAGGGCCCATCCGCCCGGCGACGGCTCCGGGCGCCCCGGTGACGGGCTGGAGCATCCCGGCGACGGCTCCGAGCACCTCGGCGACGGGCGGGAGCGAAGCGGGTCACCAGCTCTCGGCCCGGACGCGCGGCTGCCCGGCCTCCGGCGAGGGCGGCCGGACGCCGCCGCGCACCCGCTGCGCCACCAGCGGGAACACCAGCACCGAGAGCATGCCGGCGCCGACCAGCGCGGCCGCTGTCGAGGACGGCAGGTGGCCGTCGTCCACCTCGATGGTGGTGATCACCACGACCAGCGGCAGCGCCGTCGCGCCGTAGAGCCCGAGCGCCGTGCGGTCCCGCCGGCCGAGTCCGGCCGGGGCGAGCAGCCCGGCGGGCAGTCCGCGCACGGCCACGAGCAGCAGCAGGAACACCGGGACGAGCAGTATCGTGCCGGGGTCGTCCAGCAGGGCGGACAGGTCGAAGTTCATCCCGCTGACCACGAAGAACACCGGCACCAGGAAACCGAAGCCGATGCTCTCCAGCTTGGCCTCGATCACCTCCTCCTCGGCCCGGCGGATGTCGGAGAGCAGCAACCGGGAGACGATCCCGGCGGTGAAGGCGCCGAGCAGCATGTCCAGGTCGAGCCAGATCGCGGCGGCCACCATGACGGCGAGCACCAGGATCACCGCCCGGACGGCGAACTGCCCGGAGGTGCGCAGGGTGCGCTCGATGAGCCGGGTGGCCCAGGCGGGCCGGGGGCGGCGTGCGCCGAGGACCGCGACGGCGGTGATCACCGCGAAGGCGCCGAGGATGACGGCCGTCCGGACCGGGGAGTTGCCGCTGAGCAGGATGGCGATCGCGATGATCGGCCCGAACTCGCCGACCGCCCCGGTGGCCATCACCAACGAGCCGAAGGGGGTGGGCAGTTCGCCGGAGTCGCGGAGGATCGGCAGGATGGTCCCGAGGGCGGTGGTGGTGAGCGCGAGCCCGGCGAAGGCGCCGTTCAGCGGGTCCCGGTTGACCAGCGCGCCCACGCCGAGCGCCACCACGAGCGAGACCAGCCACGCGGTGCCCGCCCGTTTCAGTGGGCCGCCGCGCAGCTTGGCGAAGTCGATCTCGTACCCGGCCAGGAACATCAGCATGGCCAGGCCGAATTGGGAGAGCGCGTTGACCAGGTCGTCGACGCGCGCCCAGTTCAGGACGTCGGGGCCGATCAGGACGCCGAGCAGGATCTCGAACACGACGGTCGGGACGGCGATCCACCGCAGCAGGCGGTCGGCGAGCAGCGGCGCGGCGACGGCCGCGGCGGGGATCAGGATCAGGGCCACCGGCTGGACGGCGGCGCTCACCGCGCAACCGGCCGGACGGTGTAAATCATCCGATGAGCGGTCATGTCGGCATCCTGGCATGCCGCCGGTCCGTCACCCACCGGCGGGCCGTCAGCGTGTCCCGGGAGCCAGACCGAAAGCCCGCCGGGCCGGGAGCCGGGCCGGGGGGACCCAGGCCGGGAGCCCGTCAGGCCGACCCCGACGGGCTCAGGCCGCCGCCTCGGCCTCCCGGGCGTTGGCCGGGACGCCGAGGTCGCGCAGCACCGCCTGCGCGGCCCGCCGCCCGGAGACCAGCGCGCCCTGCACGGTGCTGGTGTCCCGGTGGTCCCCGGCGACGTACAGCCCGGCCAGCACCCGCACCGGGCGCCTGGGGTTGTGCGGCGGCGGCATCGCGGGCAGCGCGTCCGGGACGTGCCGCACGTTCAGGAACTGCCAGCCGGTGGTCGAGGCGCCGTAGAGCTCGGCGAGCCGGGCCCGGACCGCCGGTTCCAGTCCGGCCGGGCCGCCCGCGTCGAAGGAGCGCCGCCCGAGCACGGTGGTGGCGATCAGCGCCTGTCCGGCGGGGGCGTAGGAGGGGTGCAGTTCGCTGAGCACCAGCGAGTGCGAGACCAGCGGCGGCTGCCCGCCGGGCCGGTCGCCGTCGAGCAGCAGGACGGCCTCGCCCAGCGGGGTGCGGTCGGCCGCGTGGTAGAAGGTCGTGACGGGGTGGAAGTCCGGCAGCCGTAGCCCGGGCAGCAGTTCGGCGGCGGAGCGGGCGTCGGTGGCGAGGACGACGGCCTGGGCGCCGATCCGCCCGTGGGCGGCGGTCTCCACGCCGTCGGCGGTGATCGAGGTGACCTGCACCCCGGTGCGTACGGTGCCGGCGGGCAGGGTGGTGGCCAGCTGGGCCGGCACGGCCGCGATCCCGCCGGCGGGCAGACAGAGCCGTCCGCGCGCGTAGGAGCGCAGGACCAGGTCGGCGATCCGGCTGCTGGTGCCGAGGGCGGGGTCACTGAGCAGCGCGCTGAGCAGTGGCCGCAGGAAGCCGTCGAGGGTGCGCGGGGCGAGCCCGTGGCCGGCCAGCGCGCGGGCGGTGGTGGTCTCCGGGCGGGCCTTGAGCCGGCTGGCGGGGGTGGTGGCGAGCCGGCCGAGCCAGCTGCCGAGCCGGGCCTTGTCCAGCGGGCTGCCGAGTGGGGCGCGGGCGGCGGCCTGCCGGGCGGTGGTGAGCTGCGGGTCCCCGGTGCGGTAGCGGCGGCCGCCGCTGTGCACGAGGACTCCGGCGGCGAGCGGGCGCAGGTCGAGGCGGTCGAGGTCGAGGACGCGGCGGAGTTCGGGGAAGGCGGTGTTCAGCAGGTGGCTGCCGTCGTCGAGCCGGAATCCGTCCAGTTCGCGGGTGGCCATCCGGCCGCCGATCCGGTCCGTGGCCTCAAGGATCTGCACGGTGAGGCCGCGGCCGGTGAGCGTGCGTGCGGCGGCCAGGCCGGCGAGTCCGGCGCCGATGACGATGACGTCAGGGTCGGACGGGCGGCGGGCGCGGCGGGTGAAGTCGTATGTGGGCACTGGCGTGCTCCCTCCCTGGTCCCGGGGCTCCGGCCGACGCAGGCAGCGGGGTGCCGGGACACGGTCCGACGGTGTGATGCCCAGTCAGTGTGAGCATCAGACAAGCGCATCGGGCCCGATCCAAGGGTCGAGAGGGGGCGTGCGGCACCGGGCGGGAGCGCGGTCACGGACAGTGCGCCGTTGGGGCCGGGTTCCGGGGTTGGCGGGCGCGCACGGTCACCGGGGGCGTGCGACGCGCCCGGTGTGTGCTCCCATGCGCCCCCTCCCGGAGCCCCGTCCGACCCCCACCCGATCTCCGCCCGGCATATGCCCCTGGCCAGCGCGAATGCCGTAGCCGCCGTACGCAGCGGGACGTACCGGAGCCCCGCCGTGCAGCCCGTGCCGGAAACCCGCGGCGGACGGCAGGGTTCCGCGCCACCGGCCGCCCCCACCCGCCACGCGCAGCGCCACTTACAGCGCCGCGCGCACCGCCGCGTCCACGTCCGGGTGCGCGAAGCGGAAGCCCGCGTCCAGCAGCCGCCGCGGCACCACCCGGTGGCTGCCGACCACCTCGACCGCCAGCTCGCCGAGCACCACCTTGAGCACCGCCTCCGGCACCGGGAACGGGGTCGGCCGCCGGAGCACCCGCCCGAGCGCCGCCGTCAGCTCGGCGTTGGTGACGGGATCGGGCGCGGTGAGGTTGACGGCGCCGGAGAGGTCGTCCCGGTCGATCAGGAACCGCAGCGCGGCGACCTGGTCGGCCAGCGAGATGAAGCTCCAGTACTGCCGCCCGTCGCCGAGCCGCCCGCCCAGCCCCAGCTTGAACAGCGGGAACAGCCGCGCGCCGGCCCCGCCGGCCGCGGACAGCACCATCCCGGTGCGCGGGTGGACGACCCGGATGCCGGCCAGCTCGGCCGGCCGCGCGGCCGCCTCCCACTCCACGCAGACCTCGGCCAGGAAGTCGTCGCCGGCGGGGGAGTCCTCGTCGATCACCCGGTCGCCGGTCTGCCCGTACCAGCCGACGGCGGAGGCGCTGACCAGCACCCGGGGCGGCTCCTTGAGCGCGGCCAGTGCGACGGCCAGCGTCTCGGTGCCGAGTGCCCGGCTCTCCCGGATCTCCCGCTTGTAGGCGTCCGTCCAGCGGTGGTCGCCGACCCCGGCGCCGGCCAGGTGCACGACCGCCTCGACCCCGGCCAGCCCGTCCTGCTCGACCTGGCCGAGCAGCGGGTTCCAGCCGATGGCCGTGCTGCCGTCGGGCTGCGGGCCCGTCCTGGAGCGGCGCCGGACCAGCCGGACCACCTCGTGGCCGTCCGCCAGCAGGGAGCGGACGAGAGCCGAGCCGATCAATCCCGTGGAGCCTGTGACAGCGATGCGCATGCGTCCATCCTCCCAGTTCCCAAAGCCCTGTCATGTCGGCATGCGCCTCACTAGCATGACGCGCATGCACGAGGACGATCTGATCATCCGCTCAGCTCAGCCCGAGGACGAGGTCGAACTCGCCGTTCTCAACCGTGCCGCCTGGTCCCCGCTGGCCGACGTCTCCCCGCAGCCGCCCGAGGGGGACGGCGTCTTCGACGAACGGCACGCCCCGGAGCAGTACCTGCTCGCCCTCCTGGACGGCCGGGTGGTCGGCTACGTCCGCCAGGTCCCGCCGACCCCGCTGGCCAGCAACCGGCACGTCCGGCAGATCCAGGGCCTGGTCGTCGACGGCACGGCCCGCGGCCGGGGTGTCGGCCGGCGCCTGGTCGAGGCGGCGTGCGAGGCCGCCCGGGCCGCGGGCGCGCGCAGGATGACCCTGCGGGTGCTCGGCTGGAACGCCCCGGCCCGCCGCCTCTACGAGGGCTGCGGCTTCGTCGTCGAGGGCTTGCTCGCGGAGGAGTTCCTGATCGACGGGTCGTACGTGGACGACGTCCTGATGGCCCGCAGCCTGGCGCACTGACAAGCCCGACCGGCCTTTCCGCCCACCGAAACTGACGGCACGTCAGGCCTGGCGGGCGGTGCAGAGTCGTGACCGATCCGCTCTGTCTGGACCAGCACCCCGCCGGGTACCGTACGGCCGTGAGCAACTCGACGCCCCCCGGGTGGTACCCGGTCCCCGGTGCGGACGGCACCCCCGGTCACGAGCGCTGGTGGGACGGCAACGCCTGGACCAGCGAGGTGCGCCCGCTCCAGGGCGGCGCCGGCCAACTCGCCGACGCCCCCACCCAGGGCTGGCAGCCCCCCGGCCGGCAGCCCGGGTACGGCTACGGCGGCCCGCAGGACGCCCCCGGCCACGGCTACCCGGGCAGCGCCCCCGCCCCGGGCTACGGCTACCCGGGCCAGGACGGCTACTACCCGGCCCAGGACGGCTACCCCGCCCAGGGTGCGGGCTACGGCTACCCGGCGCCGGGCTACCCGCCGCAGCAGCCGGCGCCCGGCCGGATGAGGCCCGGCCTGGTCGTCGGCATCGCGGTCGCCGTCCTGGCCGTGGGCGGGATCGTCGCCGGGGTCGTGCTCAGCGGCGGCGGCTCCCCGCAGGCCGACCCGACCCCGAACCCGACGGTCACCATCACCCGGGGCGCCGGCCCCGCCCCGAGCCCCACGGCGGGCACGCCCGCCCCGACGCCCGCGCCCAAACCGGCGCCGACCGTCAGGAGCACCGTCCCGGACACCCAGCACGCGATCACCGTCCCGGTGCTCGACGGCTGGGACGTGGCGCCCAACTCCCCGCACTCCACGGTCTACCTGGGCACCGGCCGCTACACCTGCCCGGACGGCAACTCCTGCATCCGCGGCCAGTTCTCGGTCGAGACCGACACCGTCCAGGGCGTCACCGCCAAGACGGCCGCCGAGGCCACCATGCCGGCGTACGCCGGCCAGATCTTCACCGGGATCAGCTCGCACACCGACTCCGGCTCCGGCTACACGACCGTCGCGGGCGTGTCCGGCTACGCCGTGCGCTGGCACATCCGCACCGCGGACGGCACCCAGGGCTACGTCCTGCTGGCCGCCGTCCCGGCCAAGGGCGGCGGCTTCGTGGTGTTCGAGGGCGGGGTGGACGACACCCCGAGCGCGCCGGACGCGTCCGTGCTGGACCAGATCCTCAAGGGCGTCAAGCAGGACGGCACGTCCGGCGGCGGCAGCACCGCCTGACGCGTCCGGCGCCGCTCACGCCGTGGGCGTGTCTGACGCGCCGTTCGGCCGGACAGAACCTGTGGCCTGCCCTAATCCCCGTAGCGCTCCCAGAGCTTGGGAAACCGTTTCGCCATGACGTCCGGGTCGTCGAAGTCCAGCGCGGCCCCGGCCGGTCGGCCGGACTGTCGCCCGCCCACCTCGGGCAGCGGCAGCCCGGTCAGCTGCTCGTACGCCTCGTCGGCGGCGTAGCCGAGGTCCTCGGCCTCGCCGTCCTCCTCCTCGTCGAACTCGGGCAGCAGGTCCGCCAGGTCGTCCGGCTCGAACAGAGCGCCCTCGAAGACGTCCCGGCCCTGGCCGATCAGCCAGCAGCGGAAGTAGTCGAAGGTGTCGTCGGAGGCGCCGTCAAGCAGCAGGTAGGCGGCGCCCCAGAGGTCGTGGCGGTAGGCCCGCTGGAACCGGGCCTCGAACAGCCGGGCGAAGTCGATGACGTCGTCCGGGGTCAGCTGGACCAGCCGTTCCACCAGCCGGTCGGCCTGCTCGTCCGGATCGCCGTCGGCGTCCTCCCGGGTCTCGTCGATCATCTGCCAGAAGTCGGTCTCGTCCATCACCGCTCCAGCATCCCCGTTCGCCAGCCCCCGCGCATGCCATGGCCCGGCGAAACGCTGGTGATGTTCGACGCAGCCGGGCGCGGGTCGGAGACGACCAGGCGCGGCCAGGAGCAGGCGGACGGCAGGCGGACCCCGGCAACGGCGGAGCCCCGCGCCGTCCAGGGACGACGCGGGGCTCCGTGCAGCCGAAACCGCGGACCTGCAGTGGTGCCTTACAGGCCGAGCTCGACCTCGAACTCGCCGGCCTCCAGGATCTCCTTGACCGCGACCAGGTAGCGGGCGGCGTCGGCGCCGTCCACCAGGCGGTGGTCGTAGGAGAGCGACAGGTAGGTCATGTCGCGGATGCCGATGGCGGTGCCGCCGTCGGCCTCGATGACCACCGGGCGCTTGACGGTGGCGCCGATGCCCAGGATGGCGACCTGGTTCGGCGGCACGATCACGGTGTCGAACAGCGCACCGCGCGAGCCGGTGTTGCTGATGGTGAAGGTGGCGCCGGACAGCTCGTCCGGGGTGATCTTGCTGTCGCGGACCTTGGTGGCCAGCTCGGCGGTCTTCTTCGAGATACCGGCGATGTTGAGGTCGCCCGCACCCTTGATGACCGGGGTCATCAGACCCTTCTCGGAGTCCACCGCGATACCGATGTTCTCGGTGTCGAAGTAGGTGATGGTGCCCTCGGCCTCGTTGATCCGGGCGTTGACGACCGCGTGGGTCTTCAGCGCCTGGGCGGCGGCCTTGACGAAGAACGGCATCGGGGACAGCTTGACGCCCTCGCGGGCGAGGAAGCCCTCCTTGGCCTTGCCGCGCAGCGACATGATCTTGGTGACGTCCACCTCGACCACGCTGGTCAGCTGGGCCTGCTCGTGCAGGGCCTTCAGCATGTTGTCGCCGATGACCTTGCGCATGCGGGTCATCTTGACCGTCTGGCCGCGCAGGGCGGACGGCGCGGCGGCGGCCTTCGGCGCAGCGGCCGGAGCGGCGGCGGCGACCGGGGCCGGGGCGGCCTTGGCGGCCTCCGCGGCGGCGACGACGTCCTGCTTGCGGATGCGGCCGCCGACGCCGGTACCGGCGACGGAGGACAGCTCGACACCGTGCTCGGCGGCGAGCTTGCGCACCAGCGGGGTGACGTAGGCGTCACCGGCGTCGGCCACCGGGGCAGCCGGCGCGGCCGGGGCGACGGGAGCCGGGGCGGCGACCGGAGCGGGCGCGGCCGGGGCCACCGGGGCCGGGGCGGCGGCGACCGGAGCCGGGGCAACCGGAGCCGGAGCGACCGGGGCGGCCGGAGCGACGGGGGCCGGGGCAACCGGGGCCGGAGCGGCGACCGGAGCCGGAGCGGCCACCGGGGCCGGAGCGGCGGCGACGGCACCCGCGGCACCGATCAGCGCGAGCTGGGCGCCGACCTCGGCGGTCTCGTCCTCGCCGACCAGGATCTTCACCACGACACCGGCGATCGGCGACGGGATCTCGGTGTCGACCTTGTCGGTCGACACCTCGAGCAGCGGCTCGTCGACCTCGACACGCTCACCCTCGGCCTTCAGCCAACGGGTGACGGTGCCCTCGGAAACGCTCTCGCCCAGCGCGGGCAGTGTTACTGAGACCGCCATGGTTTCAGCGACTCCTATCAAGTCTTGCGTACTGGAAATGGGGGGTGGTGGCGTGATCAGTCGTGCGCGTGCAGCGGCTTGCCGGCCAGCGCCAGGTGCGCCTCGCCCAGGGCCTCGGACTGGGTCGGGTGCGCGTGGATGAGCTGCGCGACCTCGGCCGGCAGGGCCTCCCAGTTGTAGATCAGCTGAGCTTCGCCGACCTGCTCGCCCATGCGGGCGCCGACCATGTGGACGCCGACCACGGCGCCGTCCTTGACCTGGACGAGCTTGATCTCGCCGGCGGTCTTCAGGATCTTGCTCTTGCCGTTGCCGGCCAGGTTGTACTTGAGGGTGACGACCTTCTCCTTGCCGTACAGCTCGACGGCCTTGGCCTCGGAGATGCCGACGGAGGCCACCTCGGGGTTGGAGTAGGTCACGCGCGGGACGCCGTCGTAGTCGATCGGCACCGGCTTGAGGCCGGCCAGGCGCTCGGCGACCAGGATGCCCTCGGCGAAGCCGACGTGGGCCAGCTGCAGGGTCGGGGCGAGGTCGCCGACGGCCGAGATGGTGGGCACGTTGGTGCGCATGTACTCGTCGACCAGGACGTAGCCGCGGTCCATCGCGACGCCGTTCTCCTCGTAGCCGAGGCCGGACGAGACCGGGCCGCGGCCGATGGCGACGAGCAGCAGGTCGGCGTCGATCTGCTTGCCGTTCTCGGTGGAGACGCGGACACCGGCCTCGGTGTACTCGACGCCCGAGAAGCGGGCCTTCAGCTCGAACTTGATGCCGCGCTTGCGGAACGCGCGCTCCAGCAGCTTGGAGGAGTTCTCGTCCTCCAGCGGGACGAGGTGCGGCAGCGCCTCGACGATGGTGACCTCGACGCCGAAGGACTTCCAGACGGAGGCGAACTCGACGCCGATCACGCCGCCGCCGAGGATGACGGCCGACTTCGGGATGCGGTCGAGCTTGAGCGCGTGGTCCGAGGAGATCACGCGGTTGCCGTCGATCTCCAGGCCCGGGATCGAGCGCGGCACGGAGCCGGTGGCCAGGACGATGTGGCGGCCCTCGATGCGCTGGCCGTTGACGTCCACCGAGGTCTGCGAGGAGAGCTTGCCCGCGCCCTGGATGAAGGTGACCTTGCGGGAGGCGACCAGGCCCTGGAGGCCCTTGTACAGGCCGGCGACGACGTCGTCCTTGTACTTGTGGACGCCGTTGATGTCGATGCCCTGGAAGGTGGCCAGAACGCCGAACTCGGCGGCCTCCTTCGTCTCGTCCGCGATCTCGGCGGCGTGCAGCAGAGCCTTGGTCGGGATGCAGCCGCGGTGCAGGCAGGTGCCACCCAGCTCCCCCTTCTCGACCAGGGCGACGCTCAGGCCCAGCTGAGCGGCGCGGAGCGCCGCGGCGTAACCGCCGCTTCCGCCTCCGAGAATGACTACGTCGAAAACGGTGCTGGCGTCGTTCGCCACGTCACGTCCTCCATGCAATGGGGTGGGTCGCCGGGCCGGTCGCGGTCCGGTGGGTCGGAAGCCTTTGTGAGGCGCCCAGTCGTGCCGGAAATACATCTTCGCACTTGTTCGCGGTGGCTGATGTCCGGGTCCACCCCAGGGGTGTCCCACAGAGCGGTCACCGGGGCGGGAATACCCCCGACGGAAGGGCATCATTGCAGCTCAACGCGGGGTTGACAGCCGCCGGACGGGCGTCGGGGCGGCCCTGCGGCGCCGCGTCTTCCGCAGGGTGGAACAAAGTTTCGCCCGCAGCGAACAGAGGTGCGGGGCGAGGTCCCGGCCTACTCGCAGGTAACCGGCGCCGGAACGTGACGGACCCGCGACGGGCCGACAGCGGACCCACGGCGGACCCACGGCTGACCCGCGCGCGAACGCCGTGGGGGGGGCGCGGGCCGCGGCGCGGGCCCCCGGGGGCTACGGCCGCACCGCGGACGTCCCGCGCCGGCTCGCCCGGGCGACGGCCGCGCTCACCC
>NZ_JBHWIJ010000004.1:66409-69158 GCF_042732255.1 Kitasatospora sp. NPDC059803
CCGGGCCCGCCCGGCCCCCCCCGCCGCCCCCCCGGCGCCCCCCCGCGCAACCGCCCGGGGGGCCCCCGCCCCCCCCCCCCGCCCCCCCCTCGACTCGGGTGCCTGATCAGGCCTTGCCGCCCGCCGCGGTCTGCTCGGCGAACCGGACCAGGGTGCGCACCGCGCTCGCGGTGCCGCCCTTCGGGGTGTAGCCGAACGGAGCGCTCTCGTGGAACGCCGGGCCGGCGATGTCCAGGTGCGCCCAGTCGATGCCCTCGGCCACGAACTCCTTCAGGAACAGGCCGGCCACCAGGCCGCCGCCCATCCGCTCGCCCATGTTCGCCAGGTCGGCGATGGTCGACTCGGTCATGCCCTTGCGCAGCTCGGCCGGCAGCGGCATCGGCCAGGACTGCTCGCCGACCTCGCCCGAGACGGTGTGCAGGGTCGCGCGCAGCTCGTCGTTGTTGGACATCACGCCGAAGGTGCGGTTGCCCAGGGCCAGCACCATGGCGCCGGTCAGGGTCGCCACGTCGACGATGACGTCCGGGTTCTCCTCGCCGGCGCGCACGATCGCGTCGGCCAGCACCAGACGGCCCTCGGCGTCGGTGTTCAGCACCTCGACGGTCTTGCCGCCGTACATGCGCAGCACGTCGCCGGGGCGGGTGGCGGAGCCGGACGGCATGTTCTCGGCCAGCGCCAGCCAGCCGGTCACGTTGACGGCCAGGCCCAGGCGCTTGGCGGCCACCACGGCGGCGAACACGGCGGCGGCGCCGGCCATGTCGCACTTCATGGTCTCGTTGTGGCCGGCCGGCTTCAGCGAGATGCCGCCCGAGTCGTAGGTGATGCCCTTGCCGATGAAGGCCAGCGTGGCCTTCGCCTTCGGGTGGGTGTAGGCCACCTTCACCAGCCGCGGCGGGTTGGCCGAGCCGTTGCCGACGCCCAGCAGGCCGCCGAAGCCGCCCTTGAGCAGCGCCTTCTCGTCGAGCACCTCGACCTTGAGGCCGTGCTCCTTGCCGGCCGCCTGGGCGATCGCGGCGAAGCTCTTCGGGTTCAGGTCGTTCGGCGCGGTGTTGACCAGGTCACGGGCCCGGTTCATCTCCTCGCCGACCGCGGCGGCGCGCTCCACGGCCGCCTTGGCGTCCTTGCTGCCCTTGCGGGGGGCCAGCACGACCAGCTCGCCGACCGGCTCCTTGCCGCTGCCGTCGGCCTTGTAGGTGCCGAAGGCGTACGAGCCGAGCAGGCCGCCCAGCGCGACGGCCTCGACCTCGTCCGCGGACTCGGCCGGCAGGGCCAGCGCGGCCTTCTTGGCGCCGGCCAGGGTGCGGGCGGCGACACCAGCGGCGCGGCGCAGCGCCTCCAGCTGGTAGCCGGCCTCGGCGGCCTCGCCGAGGCCGACCGCGAGCACGAGCGCGGCCTTCAGGCCGGCGGGGGAGGGCACCTTGACGGCCTCGCCCTCGGCGCCGGTCGCGCCCAGGGTGCTGAGGACCTCGGTCAGCTTGCCCTCGAACGCCTCGTTCACGGCCTCGGAGCCGGGGGCCAGCACGATGCCCTTGGGGCCCTTGGCGACACCGACCACCAGGGCGTCCGCGCGCAGCGAGGCGGCGGAGGAGGTGCTCACAGACAATGCAGTCACGTAATGCGTCCTGTTCTTTCGCGGTCCACGGCCGGTTGCGGCGAGGCTGCCGCACCGGCGCAACCCGCCGTCGCAGGCCGGACCGCCCGGCACGCTCCGGGTCCGGGCCCCCTGGCGCGCGCACCCGCGCAGGTCGCGGCCACGCACACCAGAGGCCCCGGCTCCTCGGGTCGGGCCGGGCGGGCAGGACCTGCGACGGTGCAGGGCTGCGGTGCTCCCCGCATGGTAGTCCGCATGGTGGGATCACGCGCCGCCCGGTGTCAGCCGAGCAACGCCAGGGCGAACAGCGAAGCGGTCGCGGCGGTTTCCGCCATCGCGCCGAGCACGTCCCCGGTGATTCCGCCGAACCGCCGTACGCAGCGCCGGAGCAGCAGCTGGGCGCAGCCGACGCCGAGCACAACGGACGTGGGGAGACGAAGGGTTGACGATCCGTCAAACAGTCCGAGGGTGGCCAGGGCGAGCGCCGCGGCGGCCGTCCCCGCGACCGCTCCGGCGGGTGCCACGGTGCCCGCCACCATCGCGCCCAGGCCGCCCGGCCGGGCGGCCGGCACCGACCGCAGGCAGCCCCAGGCGAGCGCGCACCGCGCGGTCACCGCCGACGCCAGCACCGCGAGCGCGCCGCGTGTGGTCGACTCGGCGAACTGTCCGGCCAGCGCGGCGATCTGGGCCAGCAGCACGAGAAGGAGGGTCAGGACGCCGAACGGGCCGATGTCGGACTGCTTCATGATGCGCAGAGCGTCCTCGGCCGGCTTCCCGCTGCCCAGGCCGTCGGCCACGTCCGCCAGACCGTCCAGGTGCAGCCCCCGGGTGAGCGCGGCCAGCACCCCCACCGCCGCCACCGCCCCGAGCAGCCCGCCGGCCCGCCAGGCCACCAGTGACCCCGCCCCGGCGGCCGCCGCGCCGAGCACCAGCCCCACCACGGGGGCCGCGGTCATCGCCCGCGCGGCCGCGGCCCGGTCCCACCGCTCCACCCGCACCCGCAGCACGGACAGCGTCCCGAACCCGAACCGGAGCCCCTCGGCCCAACTGGCGCCCTGCACGACGTGTTTCCCTCCGAACGGAAGCGGGGCGCGGCGGGGGGCCGGGGTGGGCGGGCACAAACAAGAAGGCCAAGAGGTCCCGCAGGGGGACAACCCC
>NZ_JBHWIJ010000004.1:69168-72040 GCF_042732255.1 Kitasatospora sp. NPDC059803
ACCCCGGCCCCCCCCGCCCCACCGGGCGCCCGCCCCGCCGTGTTCCCCCCCGACCGCACGCGCCCGGCCCGTTGTGCCGGCCGGGGCGCCCATGATCCTGGTGCCACAGGTTGCCGCGGGTTGCTACAGCCGCCGCAGCAGGTCCGCCGCCGAGGGCAGCTTCGGCTGCTCCTTCGGTGCCGACGGCACGAACGGCCGCGGGGCCTCGTCCGCGAGCGCGTCGCCCGCGGCCTGGAGCAGCGGCAGGGCCAGCAGCGCGCCGAGGCCCTCGCCCATGGTGATCCCCTGGTCCTGCAGCGGCGTCAGGGTGAGCCGGTCGTAGGCCTTGGCCTGGGCGGGCTCGCCGCTGGACTGCCCGGCCCGCCACCACTCCGGCGCCCGGAAGGCGATCCGCTGCGCGACCAGCGCGCAGGCCGCCGAGACGACGCCGTCCAGCACCACCGGGAGCCGTCGCACCGCGGCCTGGAGCAGGAAGCCGGTGATCGCCGCGAAGTCGGCCCCGCCGGTGGCGCCGAGCAGCGCCAGCTGGTCGCCTAGGACGGGCCGGGCCCGCCGCAGGGAGTCGCGGATGGTGGCGCACTTGACCATCCAGACCCGGTCGTCGACGCCCGAGCCGCGCCCGGTGACGGCGGCCGCGTCCGTTCCGCACAGCGCGCCGACCAGGACGGCGGCGACGGTGGTGGCGCCGACGCCGAGGTCGCCGAGCAGCACCAGGTCGGTGCCGGCGTCGGCCTCCTCGTCGGCGACGGCCATGCCGGCCCGGAAGGCCCGCGCGGTCTCCGCGGGGGTGAGCGCGTCCTCGACGTCGATCCGGCCGGAGCCGCGCCGGATCCGGTGGGTGACCACGTCGTCCGGGAAGTCGGCGGGGTCGGCGTCCACCGCGACGTCGACGACCCGCACCTCGGCGCCGTAGCGCCGGGCCAGCCGGGTGACCGGCGCGGTGCCGTCCAGGACGGCGCGCACCCGCGCGGCGGTGCCGCCCTTGGCGGGCAGCCGGGACACCCCGAGCGCGGCCACGCCGTGGTCGGCGGCGAACAGCAGCACCTTGGGGGCCGACACCGGCCGCACGGGGGATCGCCCCTGTACGGACGACAGCCAGCTGCCCAGTTCCTCCAGCTTGCCGAGCCCGCCGCGCGGCCGGCCGGCCTCCTGCCAGCGTTCCTCGGCGGCCCGTCGGGCGCTCTCGTCGGGGCGCTCGACGAGCGAGGAGAACGTATCGAGATCCACGGTCGTGTCCATCGTCCGGAAGGCTACACGCCGCAGATGTTCAGGCGGCGGCTGGCTTGACGGTCAGAACCTGCCCGGCCACGACCAGCAGCACACGCTCGGAGGCGTCCGCCACGGCCATGTTCAGCCGGCCCAGGGTGTCGCGGAAGCGCCGGCCTGCGGCGGTCGCCGGGACGACGCCCATCCCGACCTCGTTGCTGACCGCGACGGCCGTGCGCCCGGTGGCCGCCCAGGCCCGCGCCAGGGCCTCGCAGCGCCGCTGGACGGCGGCCTCCCCACCCGCCGCCCAGACCGCGTCGTCCCAGGCGCCGCACTCGTCCATCACGGCGGTCAGCCACAGCGCCAGGCAGTCGACCAGCACCGGCGCCGGGTCGGTCCGGTCGGCCAGCACGGCCTCCAGGTCGCAGGTCTCGGCGGTGCGCCAGCTCGCCGGCCGCCGCTCGCGGTGCAGCGCGACCCGCTGGGCCCACTCGGCGTCGCCGTCCCGGGTGCCGCCGGTGGCCACGTACAGGACGTCCGGGTGGTCGGCGAGCAGCTGCTCGGCCCGGGTGGACTTGCCGGAGCGGGCGCCGCCGAGCAGCAGTGTGCGGGGGAGCGGGTGGTGGATCGCCATGCCGCCCATCCTGCCCGACCGGGCATCCGGAGCGTCCGGCCAGGCATACGGAAGATCGGGCCGGGCAGGCTAAGGTGCGCAGCACGCAGGCAGCGTCGTCGGTGGGAGGAGCCGGGCATGGTCTGGACGTGGCGGTACGAGAAGTCGGACGGCACCGCGGTGGTGCCGGAGGGCGCGCAGGAGGAGTTCGCGGGCCAGGGGGACGCCGAGACCTGGATCGGGGAGTCCTGGAAGCAGCTCGCCGAGGACGGCATCGACACGGCGGTCCTGCTGGATGACGACCGGGTGATCTACTCGATGAGCCTGCACGAGGCGTAACCGCCGTCGCGGGGCCGCTACTTGGCCCCGACCACGTGCAGCAGCGCGGCGACCTGCCGGTACGGGTCGGTGCGGCCGGCCCGGTCCTCGGCCTCCAGCAGCTGGGCCAGCTGCCGCCCGTCCACCGGCGGGGCCGCGTCGTCGGGCGCGTTGTCGGTGAAGACCCGTACGCCGTACCAGTGCTTCAGCGGCACCGACACCTCGGAGAGGGTGACGGTGAGGTCGGCGAGGCGGTCGGCGCGGGCGGCCAGCCCGAGCCGGTTGTAGTACCGGTCGCTCTCGAAGGCGTGCAGGGCGGCCCGCCAGTCCCCGGCGGCGGCGGGCCGCAGGGCGAGCGCGTCGCGGTTGCGGACCAGCAGCGAGAGCAGCCCGCCCGGGGCCAGCAGCCGGGCCAGCGAGGCGATCATCGGGTCGGGGGCGGGCAGGTACATCAGGACGCCGTGGCAGAGCACCACGTCGAAGCTGCGCGGGCCGAACCAGCGCCCGCACTGGTGGGCGTCGCCGCTGAGCAGTTGCAGCCGGCCGGCGACCTCCGGCGGTTCCTCGGCGAGCGCCCCCTGGGCGACGCCGAGCGGGGCCGGGGGGGGTGGGTGTGGGGGGGGCCGTAACCGTCGGGGGCCCGCGAGCGGCTCATCGACTCCCACGGCACCCGCCGCCGGCTCCAGCGGGCCGCACCCCGGGTCTCGGTCACCTTCCTCCCCGAGGTCGGCCATC
>NZ_JBHWIJ010000005.1:0-4947 GCF_042732255.1 Kitasatospora sp. NPDC059803
CTGGTACCCCGCGTTGGGCTACATCTATCTGGGGGTTCTCCTGGCGGGGTGGCTTTGGGGGGTGGGGGCGGGCCCGTGGGCGGCCGCCGCCGCGTTGGAATGTCAGCTGATCAGGCCTTCGGGCTGGCGTCCTTGGGGACGCGCACGATCAGGGCATCGCCCTGGCCGCCGCCGCCGCACAGCGCGGCCGCGCCGACCCCGCCGCCGCGCCGCTGGAGCTCCAGCGCCAGGTGCAGCACCACGCGGGCGCCGGACATCCCGATCGGGTGGCCGAGCGCGATCGCGCCGCCGTTGACGTTGACGATGTCCGAGGAGACGCCCAGGTCCTTGGTCGACTGGTGGGCGACGGCCGCGAACGCCTCGTTGATCTCGATCAGGTCGAGGTCGGAGACCTCCAGGCCCTCCTTGGCCAGCGCGTGCCTGATCGCGTTGGACGGCTGCGACTGCAGCGAGTTGTCCGGGCCCGCCACGTTGCCGTGCGCGCCGATCTCGGCGATCCAGCTCAGGCCCAGCTCCTCGGCCTTGGCCTTGCTCATCACGACCACCGCGGCGGCGCCGTCGGAGATCTGCGAGGAGGTGCCGGCCGTGATCGTGCCGTCCTTGGCGAACGCCGGACGCAGCTTGGCCAGGCCCTCGACGGTGGTGTCCGCGCGGATGCCCTCGTCCTGGCCGAACAGCACCGGCTCGCCCTTGCGCTGCGGGATCGGGACCGGGGTGATCTCGGCGTCGAAGACGCCGTCGGCCTGCGCCTTGGCGGCCCGCTGGTGGGAGGCCGCGGCGATCTCGTCCTGCACCTCGCGGGCGATGCCCAGCCGGGTGTTGTGCTTCTCGGTGGACTCGCCCATCGGGATGTTCTCGTAGGCGTCGGTGAGGCCGTCGTGGGCCATCGAGTCGAGCATCCCGATCGCGCCGTACTTGTAGCCCTCGCGGGACTTCGGCAGCAGGTGCGGGGCGTTGGTCATCGACTCCTGGCCGCCGGCCACCACGACGTCGAACTCGCCGGCCCGGATCAGCTGGTCGGCCAGCGCGATGGCGTCCAGGCCGGAGAGGCAGACCTTGTTGATGGTGAGCGCCGGGACGCTCATCGGGATGCCGGCCCGGACGGCGGCCTGGCGGGCCGGGATCTGGCCGGCGCCGGCCTGCAGCACCTGGCCCATGATCACGTACTGGACCTGCTCACCCGTGATGCCGGCCCGCTCCAGCGCGGCCTTGATCGCGAAGCCGCCGAGGTCGGCACCGGAGAAGCCCTTGAGGGAACCGAGCAGGCGACCCATCGGGGTCCGCGCACCGGCAACGATCACAGAGGTGGTGTTGGTCATGGGACGAGCCCCTTCGCACGTCGTGGCCAGGTGAGGATGCGCTCAATGTACTGACCTGTTACCCGCCCGTCACCGGAGCGACGGTGTGATCGAGCGCACTGGCACCTTCCAGTCAACACCGTGTCAACGCGGCCCGGGTGAACCCCGGCGCCCGCCCCGGGTGAGCCCCCGGCGTGCGGCCCGGGGCAACCCCCGGCGTGTGAGCAGACTCGCACGTCCGGCGCTGGCGCCGGTCAGCAGCGATGCGCTGCACTGGTGCCACCTGGTTCCCGAGGTACCCAACCCGCCCCCGGAGGTCGCCGTGCTGACCCGTATCGACCACATCGGCATCGCCTGCCGCGACCTCGACAAGACGGTCGAGTTCTACCGCGCCACCTACGGCTTCGAGGTGTTCCACACCGAGGTCAACGAGGAGCAGGGCGTCCGCGAGGCCATGCTCAAGATCAACGACACCGGCGACGGCGGCGCCTCCTACCTCCAGCTGCTGGAGCCCACCCGGCCCGACTCGACCGTCGCCAAGTGGCTGGAGAAGAACGGCGAGGGCGTGCACCACATCGCCTTCGGCACCGCCGACGTGGACGGCGACGCCGAGGCCGTCCGGGCCAAGGGCGTGCGGGTCCTCTACGACCAGCCCCGGATCGGCTCGATGGGTTCGCGGATCACCTTCCTGCACCCCAAGGACTGCGGCGGCGTCCTGACCGAGCTGGTCACCTCCGCCGAACCGGGCCCCCACGACGCCCACTGACCCCCGCCAGGTGCCGCCCACGACCGGGCGGCACCCCCGAATCACCGGTCATGACCCGTCAGTAACCTCGTCCGACAGCCGGAAAACCACCACGCGGCCATTCCCCCGCAGTGCGCTCCCACTACAATGCCCAGGTGCGCGAAGGCTCCGGGGGACGGAGGCGACGGGCACGGCCGATGACAGGCCCGTCCACCCAGCGGTGGCCGGCCCGTCGCAGGGGAGTCCACAACGCGGGCACGGCTGAACAGTCGCAACACTGATCTGTCACCATTCTCCACAAGGCAAGAGTTCGCCCAGGAGTCCACCCGGACGGGGGAACGCGGCATCACCGCGCTTCCACGCCCAGGGCTCCGACGACCGCGGCGGGCGGCCCCGGCTTGACCGGCGGGCCGTCCACCGGCTGCGGATGCAAGGAGCCAGTCGGACCAGTACCCGGACAACGGGTGCCCTGGACCGGCCGGGTCGAGGACGCGACCAGGAGATGGATGGGACCGCGGAGTGCGGGGCAACGACCGCTACGAGGTTGACGATCACCTCTCCCAGTTCGAGGCCGAGATGGGTCGGACTCGAAAGGAGCGGGACAAGGCAGCCGAGCATGCCGAGGACCTCGCCTACCAGGTGGAGGTGCTCCGGGCCAAGCTGCACGAATCCCGCCGCATGCTCGCCCAACCGCGCGCCTTCGACGCCGTCTCCGGCCAGGCCGAGCAGATGCTCCGCACGGCCGAGATGCAGGCCCAGCAGCTGCGCGCCGACGCCGAGCGCCAGCTGCGCGACTCCCAGGCCGCCACCCAGCGGATCATGGCCGAGGCCGCCGAGCGCACCGCCCGACTGGAGGCCGAGCTCACCGCCCGCCGCCGCCAGCTGGAGGACGAGCTCACCGAGCTGCGCCGCACCGCCGAGCAGCACGTCAACGGCTGGGCCGAGCAGACCAGGACCAGCTCCGAGCAGGAGGCCCAGCGCCTGCTCCAGGACGCCCGCGTCGAGGCCGAGCGCATGGTCGCCGCCGCCCGCGCGGAGGCCGTCGCGCTCTCCGACCAGGCCCGCGCCCAGACCGCCGCCGACGTCGACGCCGCCCGCGGCGAGGCCCAGGCCGCCGCCGAGGCCGCCATCCAGCGGGCCCAGAGCGACGCCGAGCGCCTGCTGCGCGCCGCCTCCGAGCACGCCCAGCAGGCCGGCGCCCAGGCCGCCGCCGACGTGGACGCCGCCCGCGGCGAGGCCCAGCAGCAGCTGGCCGCCGCGCACGCCGCCGCCGAGCAGCAGCTCGCCATCGCGAAGGGCGAGATCGGCCGGCTCAAGGAGCAGGCCTCCGCCGAGCAGATCCGGGCCGAGCAGCAGCTCGCCCACGCCCAGGCCGAGATAGAGCGGCTGCGTGCCGAGGCGATCGCCGAGGCCGAACGCACCCGCCGCGAGTCCGCCGAGCTGCGGGCCCAGGCCGAACAGGCCGCCGAACAGCTCCAGGCCGACGCCGAGGCCGCCGCCGAACGCAAGGCCGCCGACGGCGAGGCCGCCAACGAGCAGCGCTCGCAGACCGCCCGTGCCGAGGTCGCCCGGATGGTCGCCCACGCCACCAAGGAGGCCGAGGCGATCCGCGCCGAGGCCACCACCAGGCAGGCCGAGGCGGAGGCCGCCAAGGCCGCCGCCGCCGAGGAGAGCGAACGGCTGCGGGCCACCGCCGAATCGGTGGCCGGCGAGCTGCGCGCCGAGGCCGAGGCCGCGATCGCCGAACTGCGCGCCCAGGCCGACCGGGACGTCGCCGAACTGCGCGCCCACGCCGAGGCCGAGGCCCAGCGGCTGCGCCACGCGGCCGAGGAGGAGGGCCGGGCGACCGGCGCCAAGGACGCCACCGTCCAGCTCGCCAAGGCCGCCAAGACCGCCGAGGAGATGCTCGGCCAGGCCAACCAGGACGCCGAGACCGCCCGCACCGAGGCCGCCACCGAGGCCGAGCGGATCCGCACCGAGGCCGCCGCCGAGGCGCAGCGCCTGCGCGAGCAGGCCCAGGCCGCCGTCGAGCAGGCCCAGAACGCCGCCCTCGACGACGCCGCCGCGATCCGCGAGCGGATCGAGCAGATGCAGGACGAGGCGGCCCGGCTGCGGGCCGAGGCCGAGGAGCTGCGCGCCCAGGCCGCCGCCGAGGCCGACCGGGTGCGCGGCGAGGCCCGCCGCCAGGCCGTCGTGCAGATCGAGGAGTCGGCGAAGAACGCCGAGGAACTGCTCACCAGGGCCAAGGCCGACGCCGACGAGCTGCGCGCGGGCGCCGCCGGGGAGATCGAGCGGCTGCGCGCGCAGGCCCAGGAACAGGCCGCCGAGACCCAGGGCCGGGCCGAGCAGACCCTCGCCCGGGCCCGTAGCGAGGCCGAGAAGACCACCACCGCCGCCGAGCAGCAGGGCCAGGACGCCCTCGCCGCCGCCAAGGCCGCGGCCGCCGAGAACCGCGCCGCCGCCGAGCGCGAGACCGCCGAACTCCGCCGGGACGCGACCGAGTTCGACCAGCGGGTCCGGGCCGAGGCGAACGCCGCCGCGACCGCCCTCGGCACCGATGCGCAGGCCGAGGCGAACGCCGTCCGGGACGCCGCGGTGGCCGACGCCGAGCGCGTCCGCACCGAGGCCGACGCCGAGGCCGCCCGTACCCGCAGCGAGGCCGAGGCCGCCGCGAACGCGCTGCGCGAGGAGAGCCGGCGCGAGCACGAGGAGGCCGCCGCCGGGCTGCACCGCGAACGCGAGGAGACCGCCGAGCAGCTGGCCGCCGCCCAGGCCGCCCACGAGCAGGCCGAGCAGACCGCGACCGAGCTGCGGGCCCTCGCCGAACGCGAGAGCACCGAACTGCGCGAGCTCGCCGAGCGGGAGAGCGCCGAACAGCGCGAACTCGCCGACCGCGAGACCACC
>NZ_JBHWIJ010000005.1:5045-38482 GCF_042732255.1 Kitasatospora sp. NPDC059803
CCGAACTGCGCACCGCCGCCGAGGCGTACGCCGCCGACGTCCGGGCCAAGGCCGAACAGGCCGCCACCGAACTCACCGAACGCACCACCGCCGAGACCGCCGAACAGCGCGAGGCGACCGAACAGCACGTCACCGAACTGCGGGCCCTCGCCGAACGCGAGACCGCCGAACAGCGCGAGCTGGCCGAGCGGGAGAGCGCCGAACTGCGCACCGCCGCCGAGGCGTACGCCGCCGACGTCCGGGCCAAGGCCGAACAGGCCGCCACCGAACTCACCGAACGCACCACCGCCGAGACGACCGAACAGCGCGAGACGACCGAACAGCACGTCACCGAACTGCGCGCCCTCGCCGAACGCGAGACCGCCGAACAGCGCGAGGCGACCGAACAGCACGTCACCGCCCAGCGCGCCGAAGCCGAGGAACTGCTGGAGGGCGCCCGGAGCGCCGCCGAGCAGCGCCGGGCCGAGGCCGCCCGGGACGCCAAGGCCGTGCGGGAGAAGGCCGCCGCCGAGCTGGCGTTCGCCGCCGAGCAGGCCGAGACGGTCCGCGCCGAGGCCGGCCGCGAGCTGTCCGAGGCCCGCGCCACCGCCGACGGCATCCGGGCCGAGGCCACCGCCGTCCTGGAGCAGGCCCGGGTCGACGGCGAGGAGCTGGTCGCCGCCGCCGGCGTCGAGGGCGCCGCCCTGGTCGAGGCCGCCGAGGAGGAGGCCGCCGAGGTCCGCCAGTCGGTGGCCGGCATGCACGAGGCCGCCGCCGAGCAGATCGCCGAGCGGAAGGCCGCCGCCGAGCGGGAGGCCACCGAGGTCCGCGACCGGGCCGAGCAGGCCGCCGCCGAACTGCGCGAGCTGGCCGAGCGCGAGACCGCCGAGCAGCGGGCCCTCGCCGACGCCGAGACCACCGCCCTGCGCGAACTCGCCGACGCCGAGACCACCGAGCAGCGGGCCCTCGCCGACCACGAGACCACCGAACTGCGCGCCCGCACCGACGCCGAGACCACCGCCCTGCGCGAGCTGACCGACCGCGAGCTGGCCGCCGAACGCGAGGCCCACGAGGCCGAGTTGGGCCATCAGCGCGCCGAGGCCCAGGCCTACGACGAGCACCTGCGGGCGGAGGCCGACGCCGTGCTGCACGCGGCCCGGGAGGGCGCCGGGCAGCTGCGCGCGGACGCCGAGGCCCAGGCCGTCCGGACGATGGCCGCCGCCGACGAGCGCTCGGCCGGCCTGGTCGCCGACGCCGAGGAGCTGGCCGCCGCCCTGCGCGCCGAGGCCGAGGAGTACGCGCTCGCCACCCGCACCCTCGCCGACGAGTACGACGCAGCCGCCCACAGCCGCGCCGACGCGTACGACGCGGAGACCCGGGAGGCCGCCGAGCAGTTCGACAAGGCCACCCGCGAGCAGGCCAACTCCGTCCTGGAGAAGGCCTTCGCGGATGCCGAGTCGCTCGGCGAGGACGCCCAGACCACCGCACTGGCCACCACCGCCGCCGCCGAGGAGCAGGCGGACGCGATGGTCGCCGCCGCCCGCAAGGAGGCCGACCGGCTGGTCGCCGCCGGCGAGGCGGCCGGCCAGGCCGAGGTGGAGAAGGGCCGCTCCGACGCCGACACGCTGCTCGCCGAGGCCCGCCGGGACTCCACCGCGATCCGCGAGCGCGCCGAGGAGTTGCGCGAGCGCACCGACGCCGAGGTGGAGGCGCTGCACGAGCGCGCCCGCAAGGAGAACGCGGCGGCCATGAAGTCGGCCGGCGAGCGGGTCGACGCCCTGGTGACGGCCGCTCAGGAGCAGCTGACCGAGGCCGAGGAGCAGGCGGTGGCCACCGTCGCCGAGGCCGAGGACCGGGCGGCGGCCCTGGTCGCGGCCGCCGAGGACCGCGCGGGCGAGCTCACCTCGGAGGCGTCCGCGGAGGCCAGCAAGGTCCGGATCTCGGCCGTCCGCAAGGCCGAGGGGCTGCTGAAGGAGGCGGAGACCAAGCTCTCCGACTCCACCAGCCGCGCCGAGGCGCTGATCGTCAAGGCCGAGGCCAGGCTCCAGTCGGCCGAGGCCGAGTCCGAGGAGCGGTTGGAGAACGCCGCCACCGAGGCGGAGAAGCGGCTGCAGGACGCCGACCGCAGCGCCGACGAGCAGGTCGAGCTGGCGAAGGCGGAGGCCGAGCGGCTGCTCGCCGAGGCGCAGGCCGAGGCGAAGCGGGTCACCGACGAGGGCCGGCGCGAGCTGGACGAGCTGGTGCGGCGGCGCAAGGACATCAACACCGAGATCTCCAGGGTGCAGGACGTGCTGTCCGCACTGGAGGCGTTCGAGGCACCGGCACCGGTCGCCCAGACCAACGGGGGAAGCAGCACCAAGAAGGACGGGGGTGCCAAGGCGGGTGCCGGAATTGGTTCCCCCCGGTCGGGTGGCAATCGCTCCAAGAACGCACCACCCGATTGAGCGGACATTGTCCGCGGGACGACGGCATCTCGCCGTCGACACTCCGGTACCGTGTCAGGATTCCCTCAACCACCTCAGCGGTTTGACGACAGGAAGCCCAGAACCCCATGAGCGACAGTCACTCCCCTCACGGCTTCGACCTGGTGCGCCGTGGGTACGAGCGCGCCCAGGTCGACGAGCGGATCACCAAGCTGGTGGCCGACCGTGACAGTGCCCTGACCCGGATCAGCGCGCTCGAGAAGCGCATCGAGGAGCTCCACCTGGAGACCCAGACCGCGCAGGCGGCGGTCACCGAGGCGGAGCCCTCGTACGCCGGTCTCGGCGCCCGGGTCGAGAAGATCCTGCGACTGGCCGAGGAGGAGGCCAAGGACCTGCGCGACGAGGCGCACCGCGCCTCCGAGCAGCACCGCGAGCTCGCCGAGGCCGCTGCCCAGCAGGTCCGCACCGAGGCCGAGAACTACGCCAAGGACCGCAAGGCCAAGGCGGAGGACGAGGGTCTGCGGATCGTCGACAAGGCCAAGAGCGACAGCGCCCAGCTGCGCGCCGAGGCCAACAAGGACGCCCAGAACAAGCGCGAGGAGGCGGACGCCCTCTTCGAGGAGACCCGCACCAAGGCCGCCCAGGCCGCGCTGGAGTTCGAGACCAACCTGGCCAAGCGCCGCGAGCAGTCCGAGCGTGACCTGGCCGCCCGTCAGGCCAAGGCCGAGAAGCGCCTGGCCGAGATCGAGCACCGGGCCGAGCAGCTGCGCCTGGAGGCCGAGAAGCTGCGCACCGACGCCGAGCGCCGCGCCCGCCAGACCGTCGAGACGGCGCAGCGCCAGTCCGAGGACATCGTGGCGGACGCCAACGCCAAGGCCGACCGGATCCGCAGCGAGTCCGAGCGCGAGCTGGCGGCGCTCACCAACCGCCGCGACAGCATCAACGCCCAGCTGACCAACGTCCGCGAGATGCTGGCGACGCTGACCGGCGCGGCCGTGGCCGCCGCCTCGCTGCCGGGCGACGACACCATGGGCGTGCCCGCCCAGCAGTCGCGCTGACGCCGCCGCCGGGCGCCGGCGCCCGGCGGTACGTGCGCAACGGACGGCACGTGCGGAACAGCAGACAGGCCCTCACCCACCCGGGTGAGGGCCTGCCGTCGTTCCACCGTCATCATCTCGGGTGACCTGGGTGAGCGGGCGTCACCTGGGGTAGGCCCCGTCGGGCCGCTGGTACCCGCTGCTGAGCTGGTTGCCCTCGTCGTCGGAGACGGTGCCGAACCACGAGGTGCACCAGACCGACACCGAGTCCGGCCAGTACTGCACCTCGAACGGGTGGCCGGAGCCGTGGTCGCCGTACGAGGTGACGATGAAGGTCTCGCCGGGGCGCAGCCAGTAGTCCTCGCCGAGCGGTTCCAGGGTCAGTTCGACCAGGCCCTCGCCGCGGTTGGTCACGGGCATCCGGCCGGTCACCTCCAGCGCCGAGAAGTCCCAGCCGGTCGCTTCCTCCCTCATCCGGCCGCCGCCCGGGCCAGCAGGTCGCGGACGGCGGTGTTGAACGCCTCCGGCGCCTCCAGGGCGCTCAGATGGCCCGCCCCGGGGATGACGGTCAGTTCGGCGTCCGGCCGGGCCCGGAGCATCAGTTCGGCCTCCTCCGGCGCCACCAGGCCGTCCTGTGCGCCCGCGACGACGGCGGTGGGCACCCGCAGCCCGGCCAGCACGTCCAGCGCGTCCGGCCGGGCCGCCATGGCCCGCTGGGCCCAGGCGACGGCGGCCGGCGACGCGGCGGCGACCAGCGACCGCACCCGCTCCACCAGGTGCCGCGAGTCCGGCCCGAGCTGCCCGGCGGCGACCTCCTCGTCGAGCAGCAGTTGGACGCTGCCCCGGGCGGTGACGGCGGCCGCGATCCGCTCCCGGTTGGCCCGGACGGCGCCGGTGTCGGCGGTGGCGCGGGTGCTGGCCAGCAGCAGTCCGGCCAGCCGGTCCGGGTGGCGGCGGGCGAAGGCCAGCGCCACGTAGCCGCCCATGGAGAGCCCGCCGACCACCGCGCGTTCGATCCCGGCCGCGTCCAGCAGCAGGGCGAGGTCGTCGGCGACCAGGTCCAGCGAGGGTTCGTCGGTCCCCAGCTCGGTGCCGCCGAAGCCGCGCTGGTCCGGGGCGAGCACCCGGGCCTCGTCGCCGGTCAGACCGGGCAGCGCGTCCAGTTGGGCGGACCACATCGAGGCGTTCAACGGAAAGGCGTGCAGCAGTACGAGGGGTGTTCCGGTGCCGCTCTCGCGGACGGACACTGCGGAGGGGGGCTGGGTCATGGGCCCACCGTATTCCGGCACGCCCGGCGGGCCCACTCAGCGGGCCGCGATATCCGCTTTGTCCTAGCCTGACAAGGAGTAAGGGAGCGCGAATGATCGAGTTGCACGACCTGACAAAACGTTACGGCAGGACCCTCGCGGTGGACCGGCTCAGCTTCCAGGTCCCGCAGGGCGTGGTGACCGGCTTCCTCGGCCCCAACGGCGCAGGCAAGTCCACCACCATGCGCATGATCCTCGACCTCGATCGCCCCACCAGCGGCCGGGTCACCATCGACGGCAAGCGCTACGGGCAACTCAGCGAACCGCTCAAGTACATCGGCGCGCTGCTGGAGGCCAAGGCCGTCCACCCCGGCCGCACCGCCCGCGACCACCTGCTCTGGCTCGCCCAGAGCAACCGCATCCCGACCCGCCGGGTGGACGAGGTGCTCAACCTGGTGGGCCTCACCCCGGTCGCCCGCAAGCGGGCCCGCGGCTTCTCGCTCGGCATGGGCCAGCGTCTGGGCATCGCCTCCGCCCTGCTCGGCGACCCGGAGATCGTCATGTTCGACGAGCCGGTCAACGGGCTGGACCCGGAGGGCATCCTCTGGATCCGCAACCTGATGAAGCGGCTCGCCACCGAGGGCCGGACCGTCTTCGTCTCCTCCCACCTGATGAGCGAGATGGCCGTCACCGCCGACCACCTGGTGGTCATCGGCAAGGGCCGGCTGCTCGCCGACCTGCCGATGCCGGAGTTCATCCGACGCAACTCCCGCTCCGCCGTCCGGCTGCGCACCCCGCACCCCGAGCGCCTGCTCGACGCCCTGTCCGGCGTCGGGCTCCGGCCCGAGCCCGGGCCCGGCGGCTCCTACGAGGTGGTCGACGGCGACCTCGCCCGGCTCGGCGACCTGGCCGCGGCCCACGGCGTCGTCCTGCACGAACTCAGCCCGCAGCAGGCCTCGTTGGAGGAGGCGTTCATGCAGATGACGGCCGACTCGGTGGAGTACCACGCGGGCGACGGCCCGGGCCGGGACGCGGCCGGCGCACCCGGCGTCTGGGGCGCCGGCTGGAAGGCGGACGGCGCCCCGCAGACCGCGGCGGCCCGGCAGGAGGAGAACTGAGATGACGTCCTTCCCGGCGATCCTGCGCTCCGAGTGGACGAAGATCCGCAGCGTCCGCTCGACGGTCTGGACGCTCGCGCTGACCTTCGTCGTCACCGTCGGCATCGGCGCGCTGCTGTCCCTGCTCACCAACAACAACTTCGGCGAGTTCCGGCGGGGCGACCAGTCCGTCTTCGACGCCACCGGCACGGCCTTCTCCGGCATCATGCTCGGCGAGCTCGCCATCATCGTCTTCGGCGTGCTGGCCATCGGCAACGAGTACAGCACCGGCATGATCCGGGTCACCCTGGCCGCCGTCCCGCAGCGCGGCACCCTGCTCACCGGCAAGGCGGTGGTGCTCGGCGCGATGGCCCTGGCGGTCTCGGTGGTGACGGCCTTCGTCACCTTCTTCACCGGCCAGGCGCTGCTCGGCTCGCACTCCACCAGCCTCGACCAACCGCACGTGCTGCGCGCGGTGTTCGGCGCCGCGCTGTACCTGACGATGCTGTGCCTGTTCTCGGCCGGCGTCACCACGATGCTGCACAGCCAGACGCTGGCGCTGGGCGTACTGGTCCCGTTCTTCTTCCTGCTCTCACCGATCCTCTCCGCGGTGCCGAAGGTCAAGACCCTGGCCCACTACTTCCCGGACTACGCGGGCTCGCGGATGCTGCTGGTGTACGAGCAGTACGGCCAGCCGTACGGGCCGTGGGCGGGCTTCGTGATCTGCCTGGCCTGGACGCTCGCCGCCCTGCTCGGCGGCGCGCTGGTGCTCAAGAACCGGGACGCCTAGGGGGCGCGCAGCCGGCTCAGTACCGCGGAGCGCCGCGGCCCCGCAGGACGTTGGAGGCCCGGCGCTCCCGCGCGCCCCAGCAGGCGCGGTGCCAGTGCCGCCGGTCGTCCACGCCCGCGCCGTGCATCGGCCAGGCCACCACGTGGCCCATCCCCGGCGGGATCTCCTGGTCGCAGCCCGGGCACCGGTAGTGCCGCCCGGCCGTCCCGGCGACCGTCTGGACCACCCAGTCGTCGCCTTGGTGGCTCTCGGTGCGGCGCAGCGATCCACCGAGCGGGGAGGCCTGCTCGGCGCTCCCGCTCGGGTCGGCGCTCTTGATCCGGTTGCGGCGCGGCGACACGTCGGACTACCTCTCTTCCGGGGTTTCGGGGCCGTTCCAGCCTACGGCCGGCCACCCCTCCGGCAGGCCACTATCACGGCATCGTCCGACGCTCCCGCGTTTTTGCCGAGATCCACCCGATCTCCGACGAAATCCGGGTTTCCGCGTGCCGTTGGCACATGACATCGGATACCCACAAGGGGAACAGGCGGGGCCCGCAGACCCTGCGCGCACCCGAGGAGGCCCCACCATGACCAAGACCAGCGCCCGCGCCGAGACCCGTCGGCCCGTAGGAGTCCGGCCGCCCGCCCCCGGCCCGGTGCTGACCTCGCCCGCCCCGGTCACGGCCGCGGCGGGCGAGCCGCTGCCCGTGCCGCAGCGGGCGGGCGCGCTCCCGCCGGACACCGCGCCGGTGCGGGTCGGCGCGTTCCTGCTGTCCGCGCAGTTCCCCGGGCAGAGCCACCGCGAGGCGCTGGACCGCACCGTCCGGGCCGCCGTCGAGGCCGAACGCGCGGGCCTGGACAGCGTCTGGCTGGCCGAGCACCACTTCGTCCCGTACGGGGTCTGCCCCAACGCCGCCACGCTGGCCGCGCTGCTGCTCGGCCGCACCCGCCGGATCGGCGTCGGCACGGCGGTCAGCGTGCTCTCCACCGCCCACCCGGTGGCGCTCGGCGAGCAGGCCGCGCTGCTGCACCTCACCTCGGACGGGCGCTTCACGCTCGGGGTGGGCCGCGGCGGCCCCTGGATCGACCTGGACGTGTTCGGCGGCGGCGTGGACGCCTTCGAGAACGGCTTCCCGGAGCGGCTGGACCTGCTGCTGCGCTGGCTGCGCGGCTCCCGGGTCGGCGCGGACGGCCCGCAGTTCGCCTTCCCCGAGGTGGCGGTGGTGCCGCGCGCCACCGAACCGGTGCGCCGGCCGGGACTGGGCAGCTGGCTCGGTCTCGGCGAGCAGTCCGGCCCGGTGCGCTTCCCGCGCCAGCGCCAGGACGTCGAGGGCGTCGGTGAGGAGCTCGACCCGTCCGGGCGGCCGGTGGCCGGCCCGCCGATGGTGGTCGCGTGCACCTCGCCGAGCGGGGTGCGGCTGGCCGCCGAACGCGGCCTGCCGATGCTGCTCGGCATGCACTCCGGCGACGACGACAAGCTGCGCATGCTGGAGCTGTACCGCACCGCCTGGCTGGCCGCCGGGCGCGGCGAGGAGCAGCTGCGCCGGGTGAACCGCCGGCACGTCGCGGCCGGGGTGGCCCAGGTCGACGACCGCACCTCGGCGGCCCGCGCCACCCTGCTGAACGCCATGCCGGGCTGGTTCGAGTACGGGCTCGGCGCCCACCGCACCGTGGACGGCCGGGAGCGCAAGATGCGCGACCCGCGCGAGTACACCGAACTCCTCTGCGACCTGCACGCGGTGGGCACGCCGCGGCAGTGCGCCGACCGGCTGCTGGCCACCGCCGAGCGGACCGGCATCCGCCGCTTCGCGCTGCTCGCGGAGGGCAGCGGCGAGCGCGAGGCGACCCTGCACAACATCGCCCGGCTCGGCTCCGAGGTGCTGCCGCAGCTGGGGTGAGACCGGGGGTGGAGCGGCCGGGCCCGGTCCGGGCCGCCGCCCCTCCCCCCGCACCGGGGGACGGGGGCGGCCCGACGACCTTCAGGACCGCTAGGGCCGATCAGGACCCAGGGCCCGGGATCGGCGGTGCTGCCGGGTCAGCAGTCCCGCAGTTCCTCGGACTGGTTGAGCAGCTGCTCCCGGACCGAGGTGAAGCGTGCGTGCCGCGCCTCGTTGGCGTCCGACGGCAGGAAGACCGCCACCCGGTGACAGTTCTGGAAGGCCAGCCGCACCCCGAAGTGCCGCTGCAGGGCCCCCCGGATGGCGTCGCTGGCGAGGGCCCGCAGGAGCTGGCCGCGGGCCTGCTCGCTGGGCGGCGGTACCTGGTTGTCGGCGAAGTCGGTACCGTCGACCTTCGCCTGGGCGACCAGCGAGCTGATCAGGTCCCAGGCGTACGGCAGCGAGACGCGGACGCAGTCGACGAATTCCCGCTCGTCGACCTCGCCCCGCTCGGCCTTTTCCAGCAGGGCCGGTGAGACGTCGAGCGACATGGATTCTCCTCTCGCGGTCCACCCGCGCGGCGCCCGGGTGGTCGTGCGTAGTCCAAGCTCACAGTGAGGGTGGGCGGATCGCGCGTGGTGTCCGGAACGCCGTGGAACGGGCGTTTTTGACACCCTGCGAAGGCGGCGGCACCACGGGACGTGACGTCCCGGACACCGACCGCGCTCGGAACAGCGTGGCAGTCAACGGCGGGACGGGCCGGTCATTCCTGTGGATTGCTTTGGAAATACGCGGTGGTGCACCACATTGGCCGGATCCCGTCGGATCGTTCATCTGAAGTCTCCGTCCCCGTTGACAGCGATCCCGCACGCGTGCCGTCACGTACGGTAGCGACCCCAGGGGGTGGGCGCCAGACCGCGACGGGCGGTGCGCGGAATTGCCGAACCTCCATGTTCGCGGGGTTCCCGGTTTCTTCACCCGGTCGTCGTGGAATCGCATCAACTGGCCCCGGTGGGCTAGCGTGGTCGACCGTGCGTCTCGTAATTGCCCGCTGCTCAGTCGACTATGCCGGTCGGCTCTCCGCCCATCTGCCCTCCGCCACCAGGCTCATCCTGGTCAAGGCCGACGGCAGCGTCAGCATCCACGCCGACGACCGCGCCTACAAGCCGCTCAACTGGATGTCCCCGCCGTGCGCGCTCAAGGAGGCGGACGGGGTCTGGACGGTGGTGAACAAGGCCGGCGAGAAGCTCATCATCACGCTGGAGGAGGTGCTGCACGACTCCTCCCACGAACTCGGGGTGGACCCGGGCCTGATCAAGGACGGCGTCGAGGCGCACCTCCAGGAGCTGCTCGCGGACCGGATGGAGGTGCTCGGCGCCGGCTGGTCCCTGATCCGCCGCGAGTACCCCACCGCGATCGGCCCGGTCGACATCCTCTGCCGCGACTCGGACGGCACCACGGTGGCCGTCGAGATCAAGCGCCGCGGTGAGATCGACGGCGTCGAGCAACTCACCCGCTACCTCGAACTCCTCAACCGGGACCCGCTGTTGGCCCCGGTCAAGGGCATCTTCGCCGCCCAGGAGATCAAGCCCCAGGCCCGCGTGCTGGCCACCGACCGGGGCATCGGCTGCGTGGTGCTGGACTACGACGAGCTGCGCGGCATCGACGACGACAAGCTCAAGCTGTTCTGACCGGTCAGGTCGCGGGCGGCGAGGACGCCGTCGACGACGGACTGGGCGTCCCGGTCGCGGGGCCCGTCGTGGCGGGCGGCGGTGTGCTCGCGGTCGCCGAGGGCGACGTGGTCGACGGCTTCGACGGGGGCGGCGTGCTGGCGCCTCCGCCGGGCTGAGTGCCCCCGGAGTTGCCACCGCCACCGCTGCCACCACCGGCACCACCACTGCCACCACTGCCGCCGCTGCCACCACTGCCACCGCCCGGCGGCGGGCCGGACTGCTGGGCCGGCGGCTGTGACTGTCCCGGTGCGGGCGGCGGCGACTGCTGCGGCTGCTCGGTGGCCCCCGCGGTCTCGCTCGGCCCACGGCTCGGCTTCTTCGACGCACTCGGCGAGCGCGACGCGCCACCGCTCTGCGACGGCTCCGGGCTGGTCCCGTCCGCCGCCGGACCGCCGCCCGCGTCCGTCCCCGGCGTCCCCGTACCGGTGGCACCGGTACCGGCGGTCGGGCCACCGACGTGCGGCGACGGGAGCGGCCCGCCCTGCCCGCCGTCGGGGTCGTCGAGCCGGGTGTGCGGGTCGTTGCCCGGGTGCTGCTCCGGACCGGTGGCGCTCATCGCCACCGCCGTCCCGAGCGCCCCGAGCGCGAGGACGGCCGCCGACGCGGCGATCACCCGGCGCCTCGTCCCGGAGCGCAGGCTGGACGGCACCTTGGCTATCGCGCGGATGACGGGCCGCCGCACGGGTGCCGGCCCGGGGGTCGCGGCGGGCGGCAGCTGCCGCCCGTCGGCGCGCAGCAGGTCCAGCATCCGGCCGGCTGCCGCGACGCCGCGCTGCTCGCCGGCGGCGGACCGCAGGGTGAGCGCCGTCTCCAGCTCGGCCATCGCCCGGGACGGCTCCTGGACGCAGAACGCGTGCACGCCCGCCTCGTGGTGGAACCAGGCCTGGTCGGTGCCGGAGCCCGTCCTGCGGGCCGCCTCCAGCCCCAGGTGCAGGACCCGCTCCCAGGCGCCCCAGCGCAGCGCCAGCGCCAGCGCGGGCGCGGCCGCCCGGGCCAGGCGCACGACGGCGTCGTGCCGGCCGGCCTCCCGGTCCGCGACCAGCACGCCGACCACCACCTCCGCCTCGGCCGCGACCTGCGCCAGCGACACCGAGCTGTGCCCGACCCACCAGGCGAAGTGCTGGGCGGCGCCGTCCAGGCAGCCGCGGGCCGGCCAGTGCGGGGCGAGCAGGTCCAGCACCCCGGCGGTCAGCCGGTGGTGCCCGCCGATGGACACCGCCAGCCCGGCGTCGGCGAGTTCGGCGAGGGCGCTCTCGCCCTGGCCGACGTCGATCAGCGCGGGCAGGTGCGGCGCGGTGGGGCACTCGCCGCCGAGCGCGACGGCGAGCCTCAGGACGGCCTGGGCGGGCTCGCTCAGACCCTCCGCGAGCCGGACGGCGGGTGAGGCGGTCTCGGCGACGGACGGCAGCGGGACGGTGCGGCGCAGCGCGTTCTCGCGGACGGCCGGGTCGGGGTCGTGGACGGGCTCCTCGACCGCGCCGAAGACCCCCATCCGGTCCTCCTCGGCGGCGACCAGCGCGTCCACCGCGACATCCCGCTGGCGCAGCAGCGCGGCGGCCTGGACGAAGCGCAGCGGCAGTCCCTCGGACTCGAACCAGAGGTCGACCGCCCAGGCCTTCTCCTCGACGTCCAGCGGCCGACCGGCCTGGCGGGCGGCGAGGGCGAGGCAGGCGGAGCGGGAGAGCCCGGCGACCAGGTGGTCCTGCAGGCGGGAGCCGGGCGACAGCGCCGGGCTCCCGGGGGCGACGGAGATCAGGAAGGCGCAGCCGGGGGCGATGGCGAGCAGGCCCTCCAGCTCGGCGCCGGACTGCTCCGCGCCGTCGACGACCACGATCGCGCCGACCTCGGCGAGGTGCACGGCCAGCCGGCCCGGGTCGGGCCGGTAGCCGGGGGCGTGGTGGGTGGCCGCGAAGAGGTCCTGGAGCAGGTCGGCGGTGGTGCGGCGGTGCCCGCAGAGCTGGACGACGCCGCCGGGGGCGAGGTCGGCGGCGGCCTCGGCGACGGCCGACAGCAGCGCGCTGCGGCCCGAGCCGGCCTGGCCGACCAGGCGTATCGAGCGGCCCTCGGCGAGCAGGCCGAGGAGTTCGGCGACGTCGGCCTCGCGGTCGAGCAGCGGCAGGTCGGCGGGCCCGGCACCGAGGGCGAGCGGGCCGACCGCGCGGCCGACGCCGCCGACCGGGCCCCGGGCGGGCTCGCTGCGCTCGATCCGGCGCGGGCGGGGCCGCCACTCCTCGGGGCAGGGCCTGACCTCGGAGCCGTCCGGGGCGCCGACGCCGACCAGCAGGGCGCCGGAGACGAGTTCGCCGCCTCGGGTGCGGGCGGCCTCCTGCCGGAACTCCCCGGTTGGCTGTGCCACGTTCTGCTCCGCATCCTGCTCGGCCGCCGGCGCCCCGCGCCGGTCGGCTGACGTCTCGGTCGCGGCCGCGCGCGGGCTGGGGGCAGCTGGCTGAGGCGGCCGTCATCTGACGGGCAGACTCTTGCACATCCGGGCCCGCCCGCGCAGGGGCAGTCCGGTCGGGGGCCGGGCGACGGCCGATCCGGGCCGGGTCGGGTCGGAGCCGGACGAAGACCGGGCAGGGGACGAACGCGGGCTGGGAACGAGCAAGGGCAGAGGCCGAACGAGGGCAGGGCGGGACAGGCCCTAGAGGGCGATTCCCTGGGCCTCGGTGACGCCGTCGACGGCCAGGATGCGGTGCAGCTTGGTGGCCACCAGCAGCCGCTGGAGCTGGGCCGGGACGGAGCGCAGCACCAGCCGGCGGCCGATCCGGCCGGCCCTGCGGTGGGTGCCCATGATCACGCCGAGGCCGGTGGCGTCCCAGAACTCCAGCCGGGCGAGGTCGAGCACGAGGTCGCCGAGGCCGCCGTCCACGGCCTGGTGCAGCCGGGCACGCGCGTCGGCGGCGGTGCGCACGTCGAGGCGGCCTTCGATGGCCAGCGCCCTGTGGTCGCCGGTGATGCGCATGCTCTCCTCCTTCGCCTGACCGGTCCGGTACGGGGGTGGTCCGACCCGGCCGTGCCGGGGCGGGGGTGGGGTGTCCATCCGGGCGGGCCGTGGCCCCTCGCCCGGGTCCGGTCGCAGCCTCGTCGTGCTGGGCCGGGTCTCCCTCTTCTGACGGCGAACCAGCAGCGCAGGTTGCTGGTTCCGGCCAGATCTGAAGCAACTTCACTCGTCCGAGGGAATATACGCAGTCAGTCTCCACACCTACGCTCGATTACCGCCCAAATCACCCGTCTGCGGCACCTGGCGTGAGGAAACTCACCCGCCCCCGACCGGGCGGGCCGTACGGTGTTCGGCCGCACGGCCCGCCCGGTCTCCGGGCGTCGTCGTTCACCCGTTCCGGCGGGGGCTCACTTGCCCTCGTACGGGTAGAAGCCGCGGCCGCTCTTACGGCCGAGGTCACCGGCGGTGACCATGCGCGCCATGATCTCCGGGGCGGCGAACTTCTCGTCCTGGGTCTCCTCGTAGATGTTGCGGGCGGCGTGCAGCAGGATGTCCACGCCGGTCAGGTCGGCGGTCTCCAGCGGGCCCATCGGGTGGCCGAAGCCGAGGCGGCAGGCGGTGTCGATGTCCTCGGCGGTGGCGACGCCCGACTCGTACAGCTTGGCGGCCTCGACGACCAGTGCGGTGATCAGGCGGGTGGTGACGAAGCCGGCCACGTCCCGGTTGACCACCACGACGTCCTTGCCGACGCCCTCGGCGAAGGCGCGGGCGGCGGCCAGGGTCTCGTCGCTGGTCTTGTAGCCGCGGACCAACTCGACCAGCTTCATCAGCGGCACCGGCGAGAAGAAGTGCACGCCGACGACCGACTCGGGGCGCCGGGTGGCGGCGGCGATCCGGGTGATCGGGATGGCGGAGGTGTTGGAGGCCAGCACCGCGCCGTCCTTGGCGAGCTTGTCGAGCTCCCGGAAGACGGCCTCCTTGACCTCGAACTGCTCGAACACGGCCTCGACCACGATGTCGGCCTCGGCGACGGCGCCCAGGTCGGTGGTGGTGGTGATCCGGCCCAGCGCGGCCTCGGCGTCCTCGGCGCTCAGCCGGCCCTTGGCGACGAACTTCGCGTAGGAGGCGCGGATGCCCGCGAGACCGCGCTGCAGGGCCTCCTCGGTGACGTCCCGCAGCACCACCGGGTGGCCGGCCTGCGCGGACACCTGGGCGATGCCGGCGCCCATCAGGCCGGCACCGATCACGGCGATCTGCTTGCTGGACGCATTGCTCATGGCTGGGTCTCCCGATGCCGTCGCCGCCCTGGGGCGGGCCCTGAAGGCGGCTCAGGGCAGGGGTCACCGCCGGAGAGCCGCGTCGCTCGTTGCCGGGACTCTAATGCCCAATCCGGCCCCGTGGTGTCAATCGGGAGTGTGATCTGCGCCCGACCTGGTCGGGCGACCCAGACCCGCCGTGACCAGCTGATCAGACCAGCCGATCGGACCATCTGACCGGACCGGATGGCCAGACCATCAGACGGTCGGACGGTCAGACACTCAGCCCGAGGTCCTGCGCCAGGATCGCCGCCTGCACCCGGTTGCGCAGCCCCAGCTTCGCCAGGATCCGGCTGACGTGCGTCTTGGTGGTCGCCTCCGCCATCTCCAGCCGGGCCGCGATCTCCCCGTTGGACAGCCCGGCCCCGATGCAGGCCAGCACCTCCCGCTCACGCGGGGTCAGTCCGGCCACCGCCTCCCTGGCTTCCGGCCCGACCGCCCGGTCCGGCCGGGCGAAGGCGCCGATCAGCCGCCTGGTCACCGAGGGCGCCAGCATGCCGTCCCCGCGCGCCACCGTCCGGACGCCCTCGACCAGGGTGTCCGCCTCCAGGTCCTTGAGCAGGAACCCGGCCGCGCCGGCCCGCAGCGCGCCGTAGACGTACTCGTCCAGGTCGAAGGTGGTCAGCACGAGCACCTGGCCGGCCCCGGCGGCGACCACCTGCCGGGTCGCCGAGACGCCGTCCAGCCGGGGCATCTGCACGTCCATCAGCACCACGTCGGGCCGCAGCTCCAGCGCCAGCCGGACGGCCTCCTCGCCGTCGGCGGCCTGCCCGACCACCTCGATGTCCGGTTCGGCCCGCAGGATCATCACCAGCGCCGCCCGTACCGCCGCCTGGTCCTCGGCCACCAGCACCCGGATCGTCATGCCCCTGCCCCGCTCTCCCGCCCGCGCGGCAGTACCGCGCGCACGCTCCAGTAGTCGTTCCGTGGCCCCGCCTCGAAGCTGCCGCCGAGCAGCCCGGCCCGCTCCGCCATGCCGACCAGCCCGGCCCGGGCGCCGGGCAGTTCGCGGCCCGGTCCGTGCCGGTACGGGCTGTCGACGGCGATCCGCAGTTCCTCGGGGCCGAACTCCATCCGCACGCTGACCAGTCCGGGCCCGGCGTGCTTGAGCGCGTTGGTCAGCGACTCCTGGACGATCCGGTACGCGGCCAGCCGGACCGGCACCGGGACCTCCCCGCGCTCGCCCTGCTCGGCGAGTTCGAAGTCCAGCCCGACGTCCTGACCGGCCGCCCGGGCCTTGGCCAGCAGGGCGTCCACGGCGGCCAGGTCGGGCGCCGCGTACGACTCGTCCGCCTCTCCCCCGCCGCTGTCGCGCAGCAGTCCGATCATGCGACGCATTTCGGCCAAACCCTGGACGCTGCTCTCCCGGATCACCGCCAGCACCTCCACCAGCGGGTCGTCCCCGGCCAGCCGACGGCGCCGGGCGACGGACTGCGCGCCGGTCGCGTGGATCGCGATCGCCGACAGGTGGTTGGCCACCACGTCGTGCAACTCCCGTGCCATCCTCGCGCGTTCGGCGACGACGGCCTCACGCCGGTCCATCTCCGAGAGCAGCGCGGTCTGTTCGGCCCGCAGCCGCTCGCTCACCGCCCGGTCGCGGTGCTTGCGGACCACGTCCCCGGTCCAGACCGGCGCCAGGTAGATCAGCACGGTGAGCACCACCACCGCCACCGCGTTCGAGGCGTCGCTGTAGATCAGCACCAGGGTGGACAGCACCAGCACCGAGCCCGTGCCGGTCAGGTGCAGGATCCGGGACATCCTCGGGGTGCCGTAGAGCACCGCCGCGTAGAGCAGGTCGGTGTACATCAGACTGGTCGCCAGCAGGGCGCCGGTGAAGATGCTGTACCCGAAGGCGAGCCCGCCCAGCGTCGTGGTGAGCACCGGCCTGGTCCGGCGGAACAGCTCCAGCACCGCCATCACCAGCAGCGACGGCACCACCGCCCAGCGCGGGATCCGCGAGGAGTTGTCGTAGACCTGGAGCGCGATCAGCAGCGCTCCGCCGAACAGACCGAGCAGGGCGATCCCCCGGTCCTCCTGGCGCGGGGTGAGGGTCGGTCTCAGCACACCCCCATCTCACCATCCCCGGGCGCCGGGCGGCTCCCGTCCCCGGAGGAGCAGCCGTACATCGAAAGGTGCAGGCCGGGACGGCACCCGGCGACGACGACGCGGCCACGCCCGCGCGCCAGGCTGGAGGCACCGCCGACCGCCCGGGAGCACAACGTGATCGTCACCCTCATCGTCGCGGCCGAGATCTCCTTCTGGATCCTGCTCGGCCTCGGTCTCGCCGCCCGCTACCTGCTGCGGTGGCGCCGCACCAGCACCGCCCTGCTGGTCGGCCTGCCGGTGGTGGACCTCACCCTGTACGCGCTCACCGTGCTCGACCTGCGCGGCGGCGCCGCCGCGAGCTGGACGCACGCCCTCGCGGCGAGCTACGCGGGCTTCTCCATCGGGTACGGGCCCTCGCTGGTCCGCTGGGCCGACCGGCACTTCATGTACCGCTTCGCCGGCGGCCCCAAGCCGCCGCGCTCACCGAAGTACGGTGCGGAGCGGTCCCGGTACGAGTGGCAGATCTGCCGCCGCACGGTGGTCTCGGCCGTGATCACGCTGAGCCTGATCACCCTGCTGGTGCCGCTGTCGGGAGGCTCCGCGCACTTCGGCACCTTCCTCCAGTGGTACCTCAAGCTGGGCATCGCCGCCGTGGTCAACGTGGTCATCGCCGTCAGCTACACGCTCTGGCCCAAGCAGCCGCCGGCCGGCGAGCAGGACGCGCACGCCCCGATCGCCGAGCAGCCCGCCGCCGGCGTCCCGGAGAAGCGGCTCTGAGGGACTCTCCCTAGCGGTTCTCGCCCGGCACCCAGAGCACGTCGCCGCGCTCCTTGTTGGCCGCCCGGGCCAGGATGAACAGCAGGTCGGAGAGCCGGTTGAGGTACTTCGCGGTCAGCGGGTTGACGCTGTCCCCGTGCTCCGCGATCGCCGCCCAGGTGGCCCGCTCGGCCCGCCGCACCACCGTGCAGGCCAGGTGCAGGTAGGCCGCGCCGGGCGTACCGCCGGGCAGGATGAAGCTGCGCAGCTTCTCCAACTGCTCCAGGTAGTGGTCGCAGTCCCCCTCCAGCCGGTCGATGTACGACGGCAGCACCCGCAGCGGCGGGTACTTCGGGTCCTCGACCACCGGCGTGGACAGGTCCGCGCCGACGTCGAACAGGTCGTTCTGGATCCGGACGAGCACCGTGACGATGTCCTCGGGCAGCGATCCGGCCGCGACGGCCACCCCGATCGCCGCGTTCGCCTCGTTGGTGTCGGCGTACGCCGCCAGGCGGGGATCGGTCTTGGTGGTCCGGCTCATGTCGCCGAGCGCGGTGGTGCCGTCGTCGCCGGTACGGGTGTAGATGCGCGTCAGATTCACCATGCGGCCAGCGTAGCCGGACGGGTTAGGCGGCGTTAACCCCGAGCTCGGCGATCGCCGCTACGCGACGTCGACCTCCCCCAGCCTCCGGCCGGGGGTGCCCCCACCCCGAGGGTCCCGTCGCTACGCGACGTTCACCCTCTGCCCGGGTGGGGCGGCCTCCAGCCAGGCGAGGAAGCCGGTGAGCGCGTCCTCGCTCATCGCCAGCTCCAGCGGCTCCCCGTTGTGCAGGCAGCGCAGCACCACCGAGCCGGAGAGCAGGGCGAGCTCCTCCTGGCCCTCCGGGTAGCGCCGGCCGAGCACCTCGATCTCCCGGCGCGGCAGCACCCTGCGCGGGCGCGGGGCGTACGAGAAGACCCGGAACCACTCGATCGAGTCACCGCTGTAGCGGCCGATACCAAAAACCCACCCCTTGCCGTCGGTCTGGGGGACCGGGGCCGAGGTGGGTTTGCCGTTCTCGTCGAGGTCGGGCTGCGTCGAGGCGTCGGCGGGCATTTTGAGTCGGTAACTGCAGTCGAACGTGCCGCCGACCCGCTGGATCAGGCGGCGTCGTACCGCGAACGCCACCAGGCCGATCACACCCAGCGCCACGACCGCCGCACACACCACAAGCGCGAGGACCATGCTCACCTACCTCCTCGCTACCCGCGTTCCCCGTATCGGTCGTATCAAGCGACCGCGTTGACCTACCAACTACGACGACAGTCCCGGGGTCACGCTCACGCGTCCCCGGGACCGTCGGTCGACCCCGCTGAACCGGGGTCTTGGCGCACTCAGACGTGGGCCTTGAGGCCGCGCGCCGCGAACAGGCGGACCTCGGCGCGCCGCTCGGCGTGCTCGTCCAGGCCCGACTTGGCCTGCTCCAGCGCGCGCTCGGCGCGGGCGACGTCGATCTCGTCCGCCAGCTCGGCGATCTCCGCGAGCAGAGACAGCTTGTTGTCGGCGAAGGAGATGAAGCCGCCGTGCACCGCGGCGATCACGGTGCCGCCGTCCGTCGTGCGGATGGTGACCGGACCGGTCTCCAGCACACTCAGCACCGGGGTGTGACCCGGCATGATGCCGGTGTCGCCGGAGGCCGTACGGGCGACGACGATGGTGGCCGCACCGGACCACACCTTGCGGTCGGCTGCGACCAGCTCGACGTGCAGCTCAGCCAACGTGGGCTCCTAGGCTCATGCAACCCCCGATTACTCGGGAGTTTCGGTAAGAATAACGGCCGCGCGCCCCCGGCATGAAACCGGCGGCACGGATTTGACCGGAATCACAGCCGATGCGACGTGAGGGGTGGTCCCGGGCTCGGGGCCACCCCTCACGGTCACTCAGCTGCTACCGGCCGCGATTACTTCTTCGCCAGCTCGGCGGCGTTCTTCTCGAGGTCCTCGATGCCACCGCACATGAAGAAGGCCTGCTCCGGGACGGAGTCGTACTTGCCGTCGGCGATCGAGTTGAAGGCCTCGATGGTCTCCGACAGCGGCACGGTCGAACCCTCGACACCGGTGAACTGCTTCGCCACGTAGGTGTTCTGCGAGAGGAAGCGCTCGATGCGACGGGCCCGGTGGACCGTGATCTTGTCCTCCTCCGACAGCTCGTCCATACCGAGGATGGCGATGATGTCCTGGAGGTCCTTGTACTTCTGCAGGATCCCCTTGATACGGAGGGCCGTGTCGTAGTGGGTCTGCGCGATGTACCGCGGGTCGAGGATGCGGGACGTGGAGTCCAGCGGGTCGACGGCCGGGTAGATGCCCTTCTCCGAGATCGGGCGCGACAGAACGGTCGTCGCGTCCAGGTGGGCGAAGGTGGTGGCCGGGGCCGGGTCGGTCAGGTCGTCCGCGGGGACGTAGATCGCCTGCATCGAGGTGATCGAGTGACCGCGGGTCGAGGTGATGCGCTCCTGGAGGAGGCCCATCTCGTCGGCCAGGTTCGGCTGGTAGCCCACCGCGGAGGGCATGCGGCCGAGCAGGGTCGACACCTCGGAACCGGCCTGGGTGAACCGGAAGATGTTGTCGATGAAGAGGAGCACGTCCTGCTTCTCGACGTCACGGAAGTACTCCGCCATGGTCAGCGCGGAGAGCGCGACGCGCAGACGGGTGCCCGGCGGCTCGTCCATCTGGCCGAAGACCAGCGCGGTCTTGTCCAGAACGCCCGAGTCGACCATCTCGTCGATGAGGTCGTTGCCCTCACGGGTGCGCTCGCCGACGCCGGCGAACACCGACACACCACCGAAGTTCTCGGCGACGCGGTAGATCATCTCCTGGATCAGAACGGTCTTGCCGACACCGGCACCACCGAACAGACCGATCTTGCCACCCTGGACGTACGGGGTGAGGAGGTCGATGACCTTGATGCCGGTCTCGAACATCTCGGTCTTGGACTCGAGGTCCTTGAACTCCGGCGCCTTGCGGTGGATCGGCCAGCGGACCTCGACCTGCTGGTCGAACTCCTTCTGGTCCACGTTCAGCACGTCGCCGAGGGCGTTGAAGACCTTGCCCTTGGTGATCTGGCCGACGGGCACCGAGATGGCGGCACCGGTGTCGGTGACCTGGGTGCCACGGACCAGACCGTCGGTCGGCTGCATCGAGATGCCGCGGACCATGCCGTCGCCCAGGTGCTGGGCGACCTCGAGGGTCAGGGTCTTCTTGCCCGAGCCGTCGGGGTTCTCCACCTCGACGTGCAGGGCGTTGAACATGTTCGGAATGGCGTCGACGGGGAACTCCACGTCGACGACCGGGCCGATGACCCGCGCGACGCGGCCCGTCGCCGTGGTCGGCTCAACAGTGGTGGTCATTCTCATTCGCTCCCGCGGCTAGCGTCGGCGAGGGCGTTGGCACCGCCGACGATCTCGCTGATTTCCTGGGTGATCTCGGCCTGACGGGCCGAGTTGGCAAGCCGCGTGAGCGACTTGATGAGCTCGCCGGCGTTGTCCGTCGCGCTCTTCATCGCGCGGCGGCGGGCGGCGTGCTCGGAGGCGGCCGACTGCAGCAGCGCGTTGTAGATCCGGCTCTCGACGTACCGCGGCAGCAGCGCGTCGAGGACGCCCTCCGCCGACGGCTCGAAGTCGTACAGCGGGAAGATCTCGGCCTTGGCCGACGTCTGGTCGCTGAGCTGGACCTCGTCCAGCTTCAGCGGCAGCAGTCGGGCGTCCACCGCGTCCTGCGTCAGCATCGACACGAACTCGGTCGAGACCACGTGGAGTTCGTCCACGCCGCCGGTCTCGGCCGTGAAGGCCTCGATCAGCTCGCCCGCGACCGTCTTCGCGTCACCGTAGGTCGGCTTGTCCGAGAAGCCCGTCCACGAGTTCCCGACCGCCAGGTCACGGAAGGTGTAGTACGACAGACCCTTCCGACCGACGATGTAGGTCACCACGTCCTTGCCCTCGCCGCGCAGGCGCTCGGTGAGCGCCAGCGCCGCCTTGATGGCGTTGGACGAGTAACCGCCCGCCAGGCCGCGGTCCGCCGTGATCAGCAGGACGGCGGCACGCGTGGCGTTCGGGTTCTCGGTGGTGAGCGGGTGCTTGGCGTTGGACCGGGTGGCCACCGCCGTCACCGCCCGGGTGAGCTCATCGGCGTACGGGGCGGAGGCGGCCACCGCGCGCTGCGCCTTGCCGATGCGCGCCGCGGAGATCATCTCCATCGCCTTGGTGATCTTCTTCGTCGCGGTGACAGAGCGGATCCGGCGCTTGTAGACCCGAAGCTGTGCTCCCATGGGTCGTTACGTCCTTTCCCTCGCTACCGGACTCAGGCCTGCTCGGAGAGCAGCTTGCCGTCGGCGGTCTGGTACCCCTGCTTGAAGGCGTCGATGGCCGTGGTCAGCGCGTCGACGGTGCCCTCGGCGAGCAGACCGGTCTCGACGATGCCCGCGAGCAGGTCCTTGTGCTGGAGGCGCACGTGGTCCAGGAACTCGCGCTCGAAGCGGCGGATCTCGGCGACCGGGACGTCGTCCAGCTTGCCGGTGGTGCCGGCCCAGATGGAGACGACCTGCTCCTCGACCGGGAACGGCTGGTACTGGCCCTGCTTCAGCAGCTCGACCATGCGTGCACCGCGCGCCAGCTGGGCCTTGGAGGCCGCGTCCAGGTCGGAACCGAAGCCGGCGAAGGCCTCCAGCTCGCGGTACTGGGCGAGGTCCAGACGCAGACGGCCGGCGACCGAGCGCATGGCCTTGATCTGGGCGGAGCCACCGACGCGGGAGACCGAGATGCCGACGTTCACGGCCGGGCGGATGCCGGCGTTGAACAGGTCGGACTCCAGGAAGCACTGGCCGTCGGTGATGGAGATGACGTTGGTCGGGATGTACGCCGAGACGTCGTTGGCCTTGGTCTCGATGATCGGCAGACCGGTCATCGAGCCGCCGCCCAGGGCGTCGTTCAGCTTGGCGCAGCGCTCCAGCAGGCGGGAGTGCAGGTAGAAGACGTCGCCCGGGTAGGCCTCGCGGCCCGGCGGACGGCGCAGCAGCAGCGACACGGAGCGGTAGGCCTCGGCCTGCTTCGACAGGTCGTCGAAGATGATCAGGACGTGCTTGCCGTCGTACATCCACTCCTGGCCGATGGCCGAACCGGTGTACGGGGCGAGGTACTTGAAGCCGGCCGGGTCGGAGGCGGGAGCGGCCACGATGGTGGTGTACTCCAGCGCGCCGGCCTCCTCCAGGGCGCCGCGGACGGACGCGATGGTGGAGCCCTTCTGGCCCACGGCGACGTAGATGCAGCGGACCTGCTTCTCCGGGTCGCCCGAGCGCCAGTTGTCGCGCTGGTTGATGATCGTGTCGACGGCCACCGCGGTCTTGCCGGTCTGGCGGTCACCGATGATCAGCTGACGCTGGCCACGGCCGATCGGGGTCATCGAGTCGATGGCCTTGATGCCGGTCTGCAGCGGCTGCTTGACCGACTTGCGGGCCATGACGCCGGGGGCCTGCAGCTCCAGGGCACGACGGCCGGTGGAGGCGATGTCACCCAGACCGTCGATCGGGTTGCCCAGCGGGTCCACGACGCGGCCGAGGTAGCCGTCGCCGACCGGAACCGAGAGGACCTCGCCGGTGCGGCGCACGGTCTGGCCCTCTTCGATGCCACCGAACTCGCCGAGGATGACGACACCGATCTCGCGGGTGTCGAGGTTCAGCGCGAGGCCGAGCGTGCCGTCCTCGAACCTCAGCAGCTCGTTCGCCATGACCGAGGGCAGGCCCTCGACATGCGCGATGCCGTCCGCCGCGTCAGTGACCGTGCCGACCTCTTCCACAGAAGCGGCGTCCGGCTGGTACGACTGGACAAAGTCGGCCAGCGCGTCCCGGATCTCCTCCGGACGGATCGTAAGCTCCGCCATCAGGCTTCCCTGCTCTCCTAGTTTGCGATCCTCGGCCCGCCATTGAGGGCCGCAAGTATTCGACTCTCGGCCGGGTCTGCCGAACCGGCCGTCCGATGTGCCGGCTCCTTGGGGAGCCGGTTTCCCGACCGAGGGTCGGATGTGCTGCTGCTTCGGTGCTCAGCCTTCGAGCGACTGGCGAGCGCCTTCGAGGCGGCTCGACACGGTGCCGTCGATGATCTCGTCGCCGACCTGCACCCGGACACCGCCGACGACCTCGGGGTCGACGTCGATGTTCAGGTGGACCTGGCGGCCGTACATCCGGGCCAGAGCACCGGACAGGCGCTCCTTCTGGGTGTCCGACAGCGGCACCGCGGTGGTGACCAGGGCCACCACGCGGCCGCGGCGCGCGGCGGCGAGCTTCGAGTAGGACTCCAGGCCCTGCTCCAGGCTACGGCCACGCGGCGCGTTGACGATGGCCGTGACCAGCCGGACGGTGCCCGCGTGGGCGCGGCCGCCGAGCAGCTTGTTGATCAGCGCGGCCTTCGGGGCGATGCCGGCCTTCGGCTCGGTCAGCGCGGCGCGCAGCTCGTGCGAGCCGCTCACCACCCGGCTGAACCGGAACAGCTCGTCCTCGACGTCGTCCAGGGCGCCTGCCCTGTCCGCCGCGATGACCTCGGCGTACGCGGCCAGCTCCTCGGTCCCGTCCACCAGGTCGCGCGAGCCCGACCAGCGGGAGCGGACCAGACCGGAGACGAGGTCGACGGTCTCGCCGGAGACCTGACCGGTCAGCAGCGAGGAGACCAGCTGGGCCTTGTCCTGACCCGACCGGGACGGGTCGGTCAGGACACGGCGCAGCGACACCTCACGGTCCAGCACGGCCGTGACGGCGGTGAGCTCCTCGGCGAGCTTGGCCGCGTCCACCGAGGTGGAGTCGGTCAGGCTCTCCAGGTTCTGCCGGCCGGCGGCGAGGGCCTCGCGGCTGGCGCCGATCACTTGGCCGCACCCTGAGCAACGGCGGCCTTGGCCTCCAGCTCGTCCAGGAAACGGTCGATCACGCCGCTCTGCCGAGCGCTGTCCTCAAGGGACTCACCCACGATGCGGGAAGCCAGCTGGGAGGCCAGCGAACCCACGTCCTGGCGCAGGACGGCGGTCGCCTGCTTCTTGTCGGCCTCGATCTGCGCGTGGCCGGCGGCGACGATGGCCTCGCGCTGACGCTGGCCCTCCTCGCGCATCTCGGTGAGCTGGGCAGCGCCCTGCTCGCGAGCCTGCTCGACGATGCGGGCAGCCTCGTGACGCGCCTCGGCGAGCTCGGCGCGGTACTGCTCAAGCAGGGCCTGGGCCTCGGCCTGGGCGGCCTCGGCGCGCTCCATGCCGCCTTCGATGGCGTCCCGACGCTCCGACAGCACCTTCTCGATGCTGGGGAGGAGCTTCTTGCCGAGCAGGCCGAAGACGATGAAGAAGCAGAGCAGGCCGATGATGATCTCGGGCCACGCGGGCAGGAGAGGATTCATGATCTCCTCCGTCTCCGCAAGCTGAGCCACGACGCTCATATCTGGACCTTCCTCGAAGGGTCTACGCCGGGGATTACTTGGGGCCCTGGCCGAAGACGAACGGCATGACGATGCCGATGAGGGCGAGCGCCTCGGTCAGCGCGAAGCCGATGAACATGTTGGAGCGGATCAGGCCGGCAGCCTCGGGCTGGCGGGCCATCGCCTGCACACCGTTACCGAAGATGAGACCGACACCGATGCCGGGGCCGATCGCGGCGAGGCCGTAACCGATCGAAGCGACGGAACCGTAGACGCCGACCTCAGCGAGCATGCTCATTGCAGTGTGTCCTTTGCGGGGATGGTGTACCGGTGGTGATTGGCCACCGGGCGTTCCGGGAGTGGTTCAGGAGGGCCGGGGCCCCCTGGCTCAGTGCGCCTCTTCGAGGGCACCGGCGATGTAGCTGCTGGCGAGCATCACGAAGATGTAGGCCTGCAGGAACTGGACCAGCAGCTCGAAGGCGGTCAGGCCGACGGCGACGACGAACGAGGCCGAGCCGTAGAGCGCACCCAGGGTCGGGCTGAGCAGGTACCAGGAGGCAACGGAGAACATCACGACCAGCAGGTGGCCCGCGAACATGTTCGCGAAGGCTCGGACCGCGAGCGTGAAGGGGCGCACGAAGATGTTCGAGAAGAACTCGATCGGCACCAGGATGAACATGACCCAGCCGGGGATGCCCGAGGGCCAGCAGAGGTTCTTGAGACCGCCGACGAAGCCGTGCTTCTTGAAGGTCAGCGTCATGTAGGTGATCCACACGACCGCCGCGAGGCCGGCCGGGAACGCGATCGCCGCCGTCACGGGGAACTGTGCGAACGGGATGATCGACATGATGTTCATCAACCAGATGAAGAAGAACATCGAGACGAGCATCGGGACGTACTTCTCGCCCTTCTTGCCGATCGTCTCCAGCACGATGGAGCGCTTGACGAAGTCGTAGCCGATCTCGCCGACCAGCTGCAGCTTGCCGGGGACCAGGCGCGGCTTGGCGAAGGCGGCCCAGAAGAAGACGACGACCAGCAGCGCAACGATGACCGACAGCAGCATCGGCTTGTTGAACTCGATGCTGCCGATCGAGAAGATCGGCTTGAACTGGAACTCGTTCAGACCCGGGGCCGGGAAGCCGCAGCCAGCGTCCCCGAAGTGGCAACTGCCTGAGGCGAGGAACGTGAGCTGATCAGCACTCACCACGGACTCCTTCGTCGTGACGCATGGTTACGGCAACCTCGGTGTGTCGGCGTGGCCTGCGGCCACGGAGCGGCACTGAAACTTGATGGGTTTCTCGCGGATCCCGCGCGCCGGTGCGCCGCACCACAGCGGGATCATCGAAGACTGCGCGGATTCGGGGGGCGATCCGTCCGCTGTTCGGACAGACCTGGCCGCTTCCCGTACTCCGTTGTTGCGACGGACGATAGCAGTCCGTCAGTGCGGCATAAACACCGCCCCCCTCGTTGGGGGGACAGTCGGGCCTCGTCACTGTTGACGCCCCGAGTCGGAAGGCTTGTCACCCTTCTTTTCCGAGGCGTCGGGGTCGACGTAGAAGGTCTTGGCCTTCAGCGCGCCACGCACCTGGAACCCCGTCCAGATCAGCGCGCAGCCGAGCAGCGTGAAGGCGAAGGCCTGCCGGTTGAAGAGCCCGGTGTCCTTGAAGACGGCCAGGACGATGCCGACCAGCAGGATCTGCGTGGTGTACACCAGGAGCGCCGCGGCCATCATGATCTGCGGGTTCGACCTGGTCAGGCGGTCGAGCGCGACCTGGCCGGAACTGAAGAAGGCCATCACCAGCAGCGCGCCGAAGAGGGCGCCGAGCAGCCCCTTCCCGCCGGCGACGGCGAACGAGATCGCCATGGCGATGATCCCGGCGGCCGCAGTGGGAATCGCGGCGCCTCGGAGGATCCGGGCGTCGGTGGACGGCATGTCGGCAGCTCCGGCGGCATGTCGATGAGACGGGGGGACGGGGCACAGAAGGTGGTGGGTGACACCGGACCGAGAGGCCGCCGCCCGGGCCGCCCGCTGGAGCGGCGGGCCCGTCGAGGGAGACCGACCAGGGACGGAAGTCCTCCACCTGTCAGGTCTTTCGGCGTGTTCTCGGTACTCGTGAACGGTATCACAAACTATTTGATGAGAGCTTTACCATGAATGTGTGGCACCTGTCACACCGACGGCGCAACGGTACAGCCGAACGGGTGAGCCCATTTGACGGAACATCAACTGCCTTGCTAGCGGCGTCCGGTGGTCCGGCCGTGGTCGTCGAGCGCGGAGGCTCCCCGGTCGGCTTCACCGAGAAGTTGCTTGTCCTTTGCCGACAGTTCGGCCATGGGGGCGGGCGGACGGCGCCGGTAGCGCGGCGGGACGAAGGCCTGCACCGCCTTCGGCGCGCGCGGCCGGAACTGCGGCGTCAGCAGCACCACCAGGCCGACCAGGCAGAGCCCGGCGAGCGTCAGCACCACCGTGCGGCCGGTGTTGGTGACCGAGAAGGCCACCGTGCCGAAGGCGATCAGCGCGGCCCAGAAGTACATGATCAGGACCGCACGGCTGTGCGAGTGCCCGACCTGGAGCAGCCGGTGGTGCAGGTGGCGCTTGTCCGCGGCGAACGGCGACTGGCCGGCCCAGGTGCGGCGCACCACCGCGAGCAGCAGGTCCGCCAGCGGCAGTGCGATGACCGTCAGCGGCAGCAGCAGCGGGATGTAGATCGGCACCAGGGCGTGCACGGTCGCGGTCTGCGAACCGGTCTCGCTGCTGATCAGGTCCGGGTCGACGCGGCCGGTGATGGAGATCGCGGCCACGGCCAGCATCAGGCCCAGCATCATCGAGCCGGAGTCGCCCATGAAGATCCGCGCGGGGTGCATGTTGTGCGCCAGGAAGCCCAGGCACATGCCGATCAGCAGCACGCTGAACAGCACCGCGGGCGCCGCGTCGGTGATCGTGTAGCCGTACCAGAGCCGGTAGCTGTACAGGAAGAACGCCATCGCGGCGATGCAGACCATGCCGCCCGCCAGGCCGTCCAGGCCGTCGATGAAGTTCACCGCGTTGACCATGACGACGACCAGGGTGACCGAGATGACCATGCCCTGGGTGGGGCTCACCGCGACCGCGCCGACACCGGGCACCGGGAGGGTGATCACCGTGACGCCCTGCCAGACCATCACACCGGCGGCGATCATCTGGCCGCCGAGCTTCACCAGCGCGTCCACGCCCCACTTGTCGTCGAGCACCCCGAGCAGCCACATGATCCCGGCGCCGGACAGCAGCGCGCGGATGTCGGTGCCCTGCGAGAACACCTTGCTCAGGTTGTCCAGCTGCGAGGCGACCAGGATGCCCGCGCACAGCCCGCCGAACATGGCGATCCCGCCGAGCCGCGGCGTCGGCTCGCGGTGCACGTCCCGGGCGCGGACCGGCGGCATGGCGCCGGCCGCGATGGCGAACTTCCGGACCGGGCCGGTCAACAGGTAGGTGACGGCGGCGGTGCAGAACAGCACCAGCAGATACTCACGCACCACCGGCCTCCTGCGTCACTGTCCAACGGGGAGGTACCGAAGGTACTCCCCTGCGTTCCCGGGGTTCGAGGTGCGTCGCCACGCCCCACACCTTATTGAGTCGGACGCTCAAGGCACGCATCGCGGTTCGCTCTCCCGGGTAGGAGATCCGAATATCCGTCGACGACGCCCTCGTCACCGTCGGTCGGCGAAGGACAGGGCCAGCTCCCGGACCCGGTTCGCCACCCGCGCGCCCGTGCCTCCGGCGAGCGCCTGAGCGATCAGCCCGGCGAGCTCGGCGAGTTCCGCCTCGCCCATCCCCTGGCTGGTCACCGTGCCGGTGCCCAGCCGGATCCCGGAGGCCTCGGCCGCCGGAGCCGGGTCGAAGGGCAGCGCGCACTTGCCGAGCAGCAGTCCGGCCACGGCGCAGCGCCGCTCGGCCTCCGCGCCGGTGACGCCCAGCGGGCTCACGTCCGCCGTCACCAGGTGGGTGTCGGTGCCGCCGGTCAGCAGGCGCATCCCGGCCGCCGCGAGCCCTGTCGCCAGCACCCGCGCCCCGTCCACCGTCCGCTGCGCGTACGCCCGGTAGCCGGGCGTCGCCGCCTCGGCCAGCGCCACCGCCTTGCCGGCCACCTCGTTCATCGCCGCCCCGCCCTGGCTGAACGGGAACACCGCCCGGTCGATCCGCTCGGCCAGCTCCGCGGTGGACAGCAGCAGGCCCCCGCGCGGGCCGCGCAGCAGCTTGTGGGTGGCCGCCACGGTGACGTCCGCGTACGGCACCGGGGAGGGCGCCACGCCGGCCGCGACCAGGCCGGCGGTCTGGGCGACCGAGGCGATCAGGTAGGCGTCCACCTCGTCGGCGATCTCCCGGAAGGCGGCCCAGTCCGGGTGCCGGGGGTGCGAGATCGAGCCCGCCACGATCGCCTTCGGGCGGTGCTCGCGGGCCAGGTCGCGCACCTGGTCGAGGTCGATCAGGCCGTCGGCCTCGCGCACCCCGTACCCGGTGAAGGCGAACCAGCGGCCGGAGAAGTTCGCCCGCGAGCCGCAGCTGAGGTGGCCGCCGTGCTCCAGCGACATCGCCAGCACCCCGTCGCCGGGCCGCAGCAGCGCCGCGTACGCCGCCAGCATCGCCGAAGTCGCCGACCGGGGCTGGACGTTGGCGTGCGGGGCGGCGAACAGCTCACGGGCCCGGTCGATCGCCAGCAGCTCGGCGGCGTCCGCGAGGGCGCAGCCGGTGTGGTGCCGGCGGCCCGGGTAGCCCTCGGCGTACTTGTCGATCAGCGGCCCGCTCAGCGCCGCCAGGACGGCCGGGGAGGTCAGGTTCTCCCCCGCCAGCAGCTGGACCGTCTCGGCCCGCCGCTCGGCCTCGGCCGCCAGCAGGTCGGCCACCTGCGGATCGGCCCGGTGCAGTGCCTCGGAGGCCCACGGGCGCCCTCTGGTCGCGGTCGGGCCGGTCGGGGCGTCGGTGACGGTCATGGCGGGGCTCCGGGGCGGCGTGGGGGCGCCTCCCGGCGTGGGGGCCGGGAAGGGTGGGTTCCTCCAGCGTAGGACCGGCCGGGCCGGGCGGCTCGTCGGCGCGGGGCCATTCGGCGCTCGGCCGCCGCGGGCCGTCCCCTGGTCTCCGGGGGGCCGCCGGGGGGCCTCCGGGCCGCTCGCGGCGCGGGCGGTCAGCGCAGCGCGGGCACGCCGGTGAGCGCGGTGACCACCGGGTCGACCGCGTGGAATATCTCCTCGCCGCAGTTGCGGAACATGCCGATCGGGGCCCCGTACGGGTCGTCCAGTTCGTCGGACTCCGGGGTGGCGGCGAGCAGCCAGCCGCGCAGCGCGGCGGCCGCCCGGACCAGGGCGCGGGCGCGCTCGGTGACGTCGGCGCCGCGGCGCGGGTCGGGCAGGGTGCCCGGGTCGATCGTCCGCACCAGGCGGGTGAACTCCTTCAGGGTGAAGGTGCGCAGCCCCGCCTCGTGGCCCATCGAGATGACCTGGGCGCGGTGGTCCAGGGTCGCGGTGAGCACCAGGTCGGCCTCGACCACGTGCTCGTCCAGCAGCTCGCGGCCGGTGAAGCCGCCGCTGTCGGCGCCGTACTCGTCCAGGACGGTCACGGCGTGGTCCTCCATCGGCGCGCCCACGTGGCCCCAGGTGCCGGCGCTCTCCACCAGGATCCGGCCGGCCACCCGGGGGCTGAGCCGGGTGTCCAGCTCACGCCGGGTGAGCCGCTCGGCGATCGGCGAGCGGCAGATGTTGCCGGTACAGACGAACAGGATCCGGAAGTGGTCCAGCGGCCTGGGGCCCACACTCAGGTACGGCGCTATGCCGGGCCCGGCATGGAGCGAGGCGATGGGCGTCAACTGCCGGCCTCCAGGTCGGGGACGACCTCCCTCAGCTGCTCGACGCTGATCGCGCCCGCCCGCAGCAGGACCGGGACCTTGCCCGTGACGTCGACGATGGACGAGGCGGTCGCGTGGTCCGCCTGTCCGCCGTCCAGGTAGACCGAGATGGCGTCGCCGAGCTGCGCCTGCGCCTCGTCGCAGGTGGCCGGGGACGGGCCGCCGGTCTTGTTGGCGCTGGAGACGGCCAGCGGGCCGGTGGCGTTCAGCAGCTCGATGGCGACCGGGTGCAGCGGCATCCGGACGGCGACGGTGCCGCGGGTCTCGCCGAGGTCCCAGCGCAGCGAGGGCTGGTGCTTGGCGACCAGGGTGAGCCCGCCCGGCCAGAACGCGTCGACCAGCTCCCAGGCCTGCTCGGAGAAGTCGGTGACCAGGCCGTGCAGGGTGGTCGGCGAGCCGACCAGCACGGGCGAGGGCATGTTGCGGCCGCGGCCCTTGGCGGCCAGCAGGTCGCCGACGGCCTCCGGCGAGAAGGCGTCCGCGCCGACCCCGTACAGGGTGTCGGTGGGCAGCACGACGAGTTCGCCCCGGCGAATGGCCGAGGCGGCCTCGCGCAGGCCGGTGGCGCGGTCCCCGGCGTCGGCACAGTCGTAACGGCGGCTCATCGGTGCGGTCCCCTTCCGGAATGGCTCATCACAGCGTTCACAGCACGGTCTTCACGGCGCGGCCGGGCGAGCGGCGCGGCCGCGGCCCGGCTGGTCACAACGACGCCCTGCGGGCTGTCGTGAAGCGCGGTCGGTTGTTCAGGTCGCGGTGGTCGGCGGTGTCCGTCCAGCCGCGTTCCTCGTTGAAGATCCACGGGACCTGCCCGCCCTGCTGGTCGGCGTGCTCGATCACCACCGCGCCGCCGGGGCGCAGCAGCCGGGCGGCCACCCGCTCGATGCCGCGGATGGTGTCCAGGCCGTCCTCGCCGGAGAACAGCGACATCTGCGGGTCGTGGTCGCGGGCCTCCGGGGCGACGTACTCCCACTCGGTGAGCGGGATGTACGGCGGGTTGGAGATCACCAGGTCGAAGCGGCCGTCCCAGGAGCGGTCGTCGGCGAAGGCCCGGGTGGCGTCACCGGCGTGCAGGGTGACCCGGGCGCGGTCGGGGCTGGCCTCGATGTTGCGCCGGGTGTACTGCAGCGCGCCCTCGTCGAGTTCGAAGGCGTGCACGGTCGAGCGCGGCAGCTCCTGGGCCAGGGCGAGCGCGATGGCGCCGGAGCCGGAGCACAGGTCGACGACCAGCGGCTCGGCCACGTCCATGTCGCGGACGGCGTCTATGGCCCACTCGACGACCGTCTCGGTCTCCGGCCGGGGCACGAACACCCCGGGGCCGACCTCCAGTTCGAGGTAGCGGAAGAACGCCCGCCCGGTGATGTGCTGGAGCGGTTCGCGCGCCTCGCGGCGGGAGACGGCCTCCCAGTAGCGGGCGTCGAAGTCGGCGTCCTTCACCGAGTGCAGCTGGCTGCGCTTGACGTTGTGGACGTAGGCGGCGAGTTCCTCCGCGTCGAAGCGCGGCGACGGCACGCCGGCCGCGGCCAACCGCTGGGTGGCCTGGGCCACCTCGGCGAGCAGCAGGTTCATCCGTACGACCTCTTGTTTCTGCGCTCCGGCTCGCGCCGTCGCTCGGGCTTGGGCGCGCCGGTCTCAGTTCTGTTGGGCCGAGGCGAGCTTGGCCGCCGCGTCCGCGTCGACGCAGGACTGGATCACCGCGTTCAGTTCGCCGTCCAGGACCTGGTCCAGGTTGTACGACTTGAACCCCGTGCGGTGGTCCGAGATGCGGTTCTCCGGGTAGTTGTACGTCCGGATCCGCTCGGAGCGGTCCACCGTACGGACCTGGCTGCGACGCGCGTCCGAGGCCTCGCGCTCGGCCTCCTCCTGCGCGGCGGCCAACAGGCGCGACCGCAGGATGCGCATCGCCTGCTCCTTGTTCTGCAGCTGGCTCTTCTCGTTCTGGCAGGACGCCACGATACCGGTCGGCAGGTGGGTGATCCGGACCGCGGAGTCGGTGGTGTTGACCGACTGGCCGCCGGGGCCGGACGAACGGTAGACGTCGATCCGCAGGTCGTTGGCGACGATCTCGACCTCGACCTCCTCCGCCTCGGGGGTGACCAGCACGCCCGCCGCGGAGGTGTGGATGCGGCCCTGGGACTCGGTGGCGGGGACGCGCTGCACGCGGTGCACGCCGCCCTCGTACTTCAGCCGGGCCCAGACGCCCTGCCCGGCCTCGGCGTTGCCCTTGGTCTTCACGGCCACCGAGACGTCCTTGTAGCCGCCGAGGTCGGACTCGTTGGCGTCGATGATCTCGGTCTTCCAGCCGATCCGCTCGGCGAAGCGCAGGTACATCCGGAGCAGGTCGCCGGCGAACAGCGCGGACTCCTCGCCGCCCTCACCCGCCTTGATCTCCAGGATGACGTCCTTGTCGTCGCTCGGGTCGCGCGGCACGAGCAGCAGCCGCAGCTCCTCGGTCAGCCCCTCGCGACGCTGCTCGCCCTCCTTCACCTCGGCGAGGAACTCCGGTTCCTCGGCGGCGAGTTCGCGCGCGGCCTCGATGTCCTCGCCGGCCTGTCGCCACTGCCGGTAGACCCGGGTGATCGGGGTCAGCTCGGCGTACCGCTTGGCCAGCTTGCGAGCGTTGGCCTGGTCGGCGTGGACGGACGGGTCGGCCAGCCTCTTCTCGAGGTCGGCGTGCTCGACGAGGAGCTCTTCGACTGCCTCGAACATGGAGTGGGCCTTCTTCCCGTGAGAACCGTTGGGAGCCGGTGGGAACCGGCCGGTGGTGCGAACCGCTGGAGGGGGTGCTGGGGGGATGCGAACGGGGGGGGGGCCCCCCCCCCCCCCCCCCCAGGACCGGCGGGGAGCCCGCGCCGCCCCGGCGCGCGGGCGCCGGCCCCCCGCGCGGGTGACGGACCCCCGGCCGCGAGACAGGCGGAC
>NZ_JBHWIJ010000005.1:38492-44270 GCF_042732255.1 Kitasatospora sp. NPDC059803
GGGGGCGGGGGGGGCCCGGGGCGGGGGGGGCCACCCGGGGGTGGGGGGGGGGGGGGTCTGCGACCGGCGCCGCCCCCCAGCGCCCCCGGAACGAGTACGGGGGCACCGGGAACCGGCGCCGTGGGAGCGCTAGGCCTTCGCGCTGTGCTGCTTGCCGAAGCGGGCCTCGAAGCGGGCCACGCGGCCACCGGTGTCGAGGATCTTCTGCTTGCCGGTGTAGAACGGGTGGCACTGCGAGCAGACCTCGGCGCGGATCTCGCCACTGGCCTCGGTCGAGCGGGTCGTGAACTCGGCACCGCAGGTGCAGGTCACACGGGTGACCACGTACTGGGGGTGAACGTTGGGCTTCAAGGGGTTCTCCTAGGTTCGGGAGGGCACCGGGTCGGCGGCGGGAGCGCCGCACGTGAACCGGGACCGACGGACCAGTCTGCCAGGACCGGCCGCATCTTCCCAAACCGGGTCGTGTTCCGGGATATTCCGGGCGCAGCTCAGCGCCGGGCGGGAGCCTTCGCCGGGGCCGTGGGGGCGGCCGTGGGGGCGGCCTGGGCGGGGTTCTCGGGCTGCGCCGAGACGATCGCCTGCGGGACCGGCTGGTCGGCCTTGAGGGCCGCCCAGAGCTGGTCCGCCTGCGGCTGCTGCTCGACCACCCGGTTGGGGTCGCCGGGCGCGGTCACCACCGGCAGGGTCACCATGCCGAGCTGGTCCGGCCCGATCCCCTTGAGCTCCTGGACGAGCCCCACCAGGGCGTTCACCGAGCCCAGCGCGGAGTCGGTGGTGATGCTGCGGGTCATGGTGTCGCCGACCGACCAGAGCTTGACCGGGTTGGAGAACAGCCCGATCCCGCCGGCCTGCTGGAGCAGCGACTTCACCATCTGCTTCTGGAGTTCGATCCGGCCGAGGTCGCTGCCGTCGCCGACGCCGTGCCGGGTGCGGACGAAGGCCAGCGACTGCTGTCCGTCGAGGTGGTGCTCGCCCGGTGCCAGGTCGAGCCCGCTGTCCTTGTCGTGGATGGCCACCGTGGTGCTCACGGTGGCCCCGCCTATCGCGTCCACGACGCGGGCGAAGCCGGCGAAGTCGATCTGCACGTAGTGGTCCATCCGCAGCCCGGTGAGCTGCTCGGTGGTCTTGACCGCGCAGGCCGCGCCGCCGGCCTCGAAGGCGCTGTTGTACATCGCGCGCTTGGCGCCGGCCACCGCCTTGCCGCCGGCGTCGGTGCAGTCGGGCCGGGTGACCAGGGTGTCGCGCGGGATCGAGACGACCTCGGCGTGCGAGTGGTCCTGGTTGACGTGCAGCACCATCGCGGTGTCCGAGCGGGCGGTGTCGCCGGTGTCGCCGCCGGCCAGGTCGCCGTTCTCGCCGTTGCGCGAGTCGGAGCCCAGCACCAGGACGTTGAACGAGCCGTCGGTGGCGGCCGGCGGGCGGGCGTCGCCGAGGCGGGCGTTGATGTCGACGCTCTTGATGTTGCCGTTGAGTTTGACGTACGCGTAGCCGGCCGCTCCGGCGCCGAGGACGACGAGCGCGGCGAACGCGCAGGCGGCCGCCCGCAGGATCTTGCGGCGGCGGGTCAGGACCCTCTTGTGCTCGGCCATACGGTCCAGAGTAAAACGGACAAGATGATCAAAAAGCCTCATGATGTCCCAACTCTGGAACAAAGCCGGGTGGACGCACCGAACCCCGGACCGCTCGCGCGATCCGGGGTTCGGTGGGCGACAACCGTCCGGCTACGGTCAGTCGTTGGAGCCGGGGGTGGTCTTGGCGATCTGCATCAGGAACTCGGCGTTGCTCTTGGTCTGCTTCATCTTGTCCAGGAGCAGCTCGATCGCCTGCTGCGAGTCGAGCGCGTGCAGCACCCGGCGCAGCTTCCAGACGATGGCCAACTCCTCGCTGCCGAGCAGGATCTCCTCCTTGCGGGTGCTGGAGGCGTCCACGTCGACGGCCGGGAAGATGCGCTTGTCCGAGAGCTTGCGGTCGAGCTTGAGCTCCATGTTGCCGGTGCCCTTGAACTCCTCGAAGATCACCTCGTCCATGCGCGAGCCGGTCTCGACCAGCGCGGTGGCCAGGATGGTCAGCGAGCCGCCGTTCTCGATGTTGCGCGCGGCGCCGAAGAACTTCTTCGGCGGGTACAGCGCGGTCGAGTCGACACCACCGGACAGGATGCGGCCGGAGGCCGGCGCCGCCAGGTTGTAGGCGCGGCCGAGGCGGGTGATCGAGTCCAGCAGGATGACCACGTCGTGGCCCAGCTCCACCAGGCGCTTGGCGCGCTCGATGGCCAGCTCGGCGACGGTGGTGTGGTCCTCGGCCGGGCGGTCGAAGGTCGAGGAGATGACCTCGCCCTTCACCGACCGCTGCATGTCGGTGACCTCTTCCGGACGCTCGTCGACCAGGACGACCATCAGGTGGCACTCGGGGTTGTTGTGGGTGATCGCGTTGGCGACCGCCTGCAGCACCATCGTCTTGCCGGTCTTCGGCGGCGCGACGATCAGACCGCGCTGGCCCTTGCCGATCGGCGACACCAGGTCGATGATCCGGGTGGTCAGGATGCCCGCCTCGGTCTCCAGGCGCAGCCGGTCCTGCGGGTAGAGCGGGGTGAGCTTGTTGAACTCGGGGCGGCCGCGGCCGCTCTCCGGGTCCATGCCGTTGACGGAGTCCAGCCGCACCATGGCGTTGAACTTCTCGCGGCGCTCGCCGTCCTTGGGCTGGCGCACCGCGCCGGTGATGGCATCGCCCTTGCGCAGGCCGTTCTTGCGGACCTGGGCGAGCGAGACGTAGACGTCGTTCTGGCCCGGCAGGTAGCCGGAGGTGCGCACGAACGCGTAGTTGTCGAGGATGTCGAGGATGCCCGCGACCGGGATCAGGACGTCGTCCTCGCCGACCTGCGGCTCGGCGGGGCCGGCCTCGAAGCCCTCGCGGCGGGCGCCACGGCCCCGGCGGTCGCGGTAGCGGCCACGGCGGCCGCGGCGGCCGTCGCCGAACTCGTCGTCGTCGTAGCCGCCCTGCTGGACCTGCGGCTGCTGGGTCTGCTGGCCGCCCTGGCGGGCCTGCTGGCCGTCGCCCTGAGCGGCCTGCTGCTGGCCGCCGCCCTGCTGGGGCTGGCGGTCGGTGCGCTCGCGGCGGTTGCGGCGGTCGCGGCGCGACTCGCGGGAGTCGCCGTCCTGGGCCTCGCCGCCGTCCTGGCGCTCGGCGCGCTCGGGGCGCTCCGCCCGCTCCGGGCGGTCGCTGCGGTCCCGGCGGTCCCGGCGGTCGCGACGGGTCTCGGTGCGGCCCTCCTCGCGGCCCTCGAAGGCGCGGGTCTCGGCCTGGCGGGTCTCGGCCTGCTTGGGCTCGGCCACGACGACGGCGGCGTCGGCCGTGACGTCGGCGGTCGGGGCGCCGGCGGCCGAGGTGGCGCGGCGGCGGGTGCGCTCGGCACGGGCGGGCGCGGCGGTCTCGGCGGCGGCCTGGACCGGGATCTCGATCTGGGCCTGCGACTCGGCGGCGGCCGGGGCCGCGGCGGCCGCAGCGGCGGCGGCCTTGGTGCGACGGGCCGGCTTCTCGGCCGGCGCCTCGGCGGCGTCCGCCTTGGCGGCGGTGCGCTTGGTGGCGGCGGCCGGAGCACCACCGGCGGCGAGCAGCGGGTCTCCGCCGCTCTTCTCCTTGATGGTCTCGATCAGCTGGCTCTTGCGCATGCGTCCGGTACCGGTGATGCCCAGGTCCCCGGCGAGCTTCTGCAGCTCGGCCAGGACCATGCCGTCCAGGCCAGCGGCGGCGGTACGGCGGCGCCGCGCCGGGGTCGCGGGGGCGGCGGCTGCGTCCGACGCCTCGGCGTCCTGGCGCGCGCCCATCAGATCGGTGGAGTCGCTCACTAAGGGTCCTTCCCTGGAGCGGACGTCGGCCTGTCTGGCTCGGCGACCGGTTGTGCTGTCCTGACCGACGCTCGACTGCGTCGGTCCGAGGCGGTGATCCCCCGAAAGGCGGAAGCCGGTCGAGGGAGAGCTGCGAGGTGCGGTGCGTGAAGCACGGTGGTGCTGAGTGGCGCGGCGGGCCGGTCGGTCGTGTGCCGACCGGGCGTACCCCCACGCTTGCCTGCGAATCCCGGGCCCCCGTCGCGTGACGGTGGACCGCGCTCCGCCCGTCCTGGCCTCAAGGTGGGAGGCCGCGAGTGGGAGTCAGGTGCCGTCACGGCTTCGGGATGCGGCCGCGTGTCGCGCAGGCAGGCTGCGTACGCGCTGCGGTGGGCTCCCGGAGAATCGTCGCCCCGTGCATCGCCGCGACTCCACGGCAGTGGAGTGCTGGGATCGGGACGCGGCGCACCGAGCCCCGGAGGGCACCTGGTGCAGCAATGAGGTTAACACTACCGACCCCCTCAGACATTCCCCAGCCTTGCGCTTGCCAATCGTGTCCGGACGGCCCGGCTCGGCAGGTGGCCGGGCCGGGCCGGACGAGCAGCCCGGACGGGCCGTTCAGCCGTCCAGCGGGAGCACGGTGGCCCCGATCCGGTCGAGCTCCAGGCGGTGCGCGGCGAACGCCGGGTCGCCGCCGTGGCCGTGGTGCCCGGCGAAGGAGAGCACCTTGTCGGCGCCCGCCTCGTCGGTGAGCGCGAGGACGGTCGGGCCGGCCCCGGAGATCACCGCGGGGACGCCCTCCGCGCGCAGCGCGCCCACCAGGGCGGCGCTGTCGGGCATGGCGGAGGAGCGGTAGTCCTGGTGCAGGCGGTCCTCGGTGGCGGCGAGCAGCAGCTCGGGCCGCCTGGTCAGCGCCTCGACCAGCAGCGCGGCGCGGCCGGCGTTGACGGCGGCGTCGGTCAGCGGGACGGTCTTCGGCAGCAGGCCGCGGGCGGTCTCGGTGAGCACCTCGTCGGCGGGGACGAACACCACCGGGACGACCTGGTCGGAGGGCTCCAGGCTGACCGCCTTGGCCGACTCCTCGTCCGTCCAGGCGATGGTGAAGTTGCCGCGCAGGCAGGCCGCGACGTTGTCGGGGTGGCCCTCCAGCTCGGAGGCGAGGGCCAGCAGCGCGTCGTCGTCCAGCGCGGACGGGCCGCCGATGGTGACCGCGCGGGCGGCCACGATGCCGGCGCAGATCGCGGCCGAGGAGGAGCCGAGGCCGCGGCCGTGCGGTATCCGGTTGGCACAGACCACTTCGAGGCCGCGCGGCTGGCCGCCGAGGCGGTCGAAGGCGGCGCGCATCGAGCGGACCAGCAGGTGGCGCTCGTCGCGGGGCAGCGTCTCGGCGCCCTCGCCGGCGATGTCGATGGAGAGCCCGGAGTCGGCGACCCGGACGACCACGTCGTCGTACAGGCCCAGCGCGAGGCCGAAGGCGTCGAAGCCCGGGCCGAGGTTGGCGCTGGTCGCGGGAACCCGGACCCGGACGGCGGCGGCACGGAACGCGGGACCGGCCATGCGGTGGACTCTCCTGGGGAAATCGGGCGGCGCGGATCGCGTCGTCGGTGCGAAGGCGGGGAATGGACCGCAGGCCCCGGCGGGGCGGGCGGTCACGGTCGTTGGCGCGGCCTGGAGAAGGCCGGACCCGGGGCATGTGCCACACGGCCGAACCCAGAGTATCGAAGAGAGGTTCCCCAGTGGTACACCCCGTGGTCCTCCGATCTGGTGTGTTGCCGCTTCTGGCCGGAATGCGTACCGGAATCGGATCGGAATGCGCGGCGTAATTGACACAAAAGTGTCACCGGAGAACATCGACGGGGGGGCCCCCCCCACGGGGGGGGCGCGGCGGCGGGGGGGGGCGCCCCCGGGCGGCCGCGGGGGGGGTGAGCACGGCCCGCCGCCGCGGCGCCCCCCCCCC
>NZ_JBHWIJ010000005.1:44280-53075 GCF_042732255.1 Kitasatospora sp. NPDC059803
TGGTCTACAAGTCGATCAGCGGGGTGCGCCCGGGCGGGCGGCCGCGCCGCCGGGGGGCCCGGGGGGCGCGGCGGGGGGCGCCCGCCGGGCCCGACGGCAGGTCAGTCCAGCAGGCCCAGGCGCTGCGCCGCCGCCTCCGGGTCGATCGGGACGATCTGCGGCTGCGGTGCGCCGGCCACCGCCCAGTCCGGGTCCTTGAGGCCGTTGCCGGTCACGGTGCAGACGATGCGCTGGCCCGGGTCGACCAGGCCGGCCTCCGCCTTGGCCAGCAGGCCGGCCACCGAGGCGGCCGAGGCGGGCTCCACGAAGACGCCCTCCTGCGCGGCCAACAGCCGGTAGGCGGAAAGGATCTGACGATCCGTCACCTTGTCGATGAGGCCGCCCGACTCGTCCCGCGCGGCGAGCGCGAAGTCCCAGGAGGCGGGGTTGCCGATCCGGATCGCGGTGGCGATGGTCTGCGGCTTGAGCACCGGCGCGCCGTCCACGATCGGGGCCGAGCCGGAGGCCTGGAAGCCCCACATCCGCGGGGTGCGCGTGGCCAGGCCGTCGGCGGAGTACTCGCGGTAGCCCTTCCAGTACGCGGTGATGTTGCCCGCGTTGCCGACCGGCAGGACGTGGATGTCCGGGGCGTCGCCGAGCATGTCGACGATCTCGAAGGCCGCGGTCTTCTGGCCCTCGATCCGCACCGGGTTCACCGAGTTGACCAGCGCCACCGGGTACTTCTCGGACAGTTCACGCGCGAGGGTGAGGCAGTCGTCGAAGTTCCCGTCCACCTGGAGGATCTTGGCGCCGTGCACCAGCGCCTGGCCCATCTTGCCGAGGGCGATCTTGCCCTGCGGGACGAGCACCGCGCAGACCATCCCGGCCCGCACCGCGTACGCGGCGGCGGAGGCCGAGGTGTTGCCGGTGGAGGCGCAGATGACGGCCTGCGCGCCCTCCTCCTTGGCCTTGGAGATGGCCATCGTCATCCCGCGGTCCTTGAAGGAGCCCGTCGGGTTGGCGCCCTCGACCTTGAGGTAGACCTCGCAGCCGGTGCGCTCGGACAGCACCTGGGCGGGGACCAGCGGCGTGCCGCCCTCCAGCAGGGTGACCACCGGGGTGGCCGCGGTGACCGGCAGGCGGTCCCGGTACTCCTCGATCAGGCCGCGCCACTGGTGGGTGTGCGCGCCTCGGACGACGTTCTCGGCAACGGCGTTCATGGCTGTTCCTTACTCCCCTTCGACCCGCATGATGCTGGCCACGTCCCGCACGCTGTCCAGCGCGCGGAGCTTGTCGACCGTCGCCGACAGCGCGGCGTCGGTGGCACGGTGAGTGACCACGACGAGCGAGGCGTCGCCGTCGCGGCCCTGCTGGCGCACGGTGTCGATGGAGACGCCGTGCTCCGCGAAGACGGACGCGACCTGGGCGAGGACACCCGCACGGTCGTCCACGTCCAGGCTGACGTGGTAGCGGGTGACCACCTCGTCCATCGGCTTGGCGGGCAGCTGCGTGTACACCGAGTCACCGGGACCGGTGGCGCCGGCCAGCTTGTTGCGACAGACCGCGACCAGGTCGCCGAGCACCGCGGAGGCGGTCGGCGAGCCGCCCGCGCCCGGGCCGTAGAACATCAGCCGGCCGGCCGCCTCGGCCTCGACGAACACCGCGTTGTACGCCTCGCGGACGGAGGCCAGCGGGTGCGACAGCGGGATCATCGCCGGGTGGACCCGCGCGGTGACGGACTCGCCGTCCGCCGCCCGCTCGCAGATCGCGAGCAGCTTGACCACGCAGCCCATCTCCTTGGCGGAGGCGATGTCGGCGGCGGTCACCTCGGTGATGCCCTCGCGGTAGACGTCCGCCGCGGTGACCTTGGTGTGGAAGGCGATGCCGGCCAGGATCGCGGCCTTGGCGGCGGCGTCGAAGCCCTCGACGTCGGCCGTCGGGTCGGCCTCGGCGTAGCCCAGCGCGGTGGCCTCCTCCAGCGCCTCCGAGTAGCCGGCGCCGGAGGTGTCCATCTTGTCGAGGATGAAGTTGGTGGTGCCGTTGACGATGCCCAGCACCCGGTTGACCTTGTCCCCCGCGAGGGACTCGCGCAGCGGGCGCAGCAGCGGGATCGCGCCCGCCACCGCGGCCTCGTAGTACAGGTCCACCCCGGCCCCGGCGGCCGCGGCGTGCAGCTCGGTGCCGTCCTTGGCGAGCAGCGCCTTGTTGGCGCTGACCACCGAGGCGCCCCGCTCGAACGCCGACAGGATGAGGTGTTTGGACGGCTCGATGCCGCCGACGACCTCGACCACCACGTCGATGTCGCCCCGGTTGACCAGGGCCTCGGCGTCGGTGGTGATCAGGTGCTCGGGCACGCCCGGACGCACCCGGCCGGCCCGGCGGACCGCGATCCCGGCGAGCTCGACCGGGGCACCGATGCGCGCGGCGAGGTCGTCGGCCGTCGTCGTCATGATGCGCGCCACCTCGGAGCCCACCACACCACAACCCAGCAACGCCACCTTCAGCGGGCGCGTACGCATCATCCGACTCCGCTCTGCATTCTTCGTGCTTCGGTAATTCCGGCGGGATTCTGGGGGCCGCCGGGAACTTCGGTCCGTACCAGTCTCGGGGACTTCCCGCACGGATCTACGGTCGTTCCATGATCTGAGACAAGGATTTCGTCATCCGATATCGAGACGGAGGAGATCCTCCTCCGTCTCGCGCCGGACGATCACCCGCGCGGCACCGTCCTTGACGGCCAGCACGGGAGGCTTCAGGGCGTGGTTGTAATTGCTCGCCATCGAGCGGCAGTACGCACCGGTGGCAGGCACCGCGACCAGGTCGCCCGGGGCCAGGTCGGCCGGCAGGAAGGCGTCCCGGACCACGATGTCGCCGGACTCGCAGTGCTTGCCGACCACCCGCACCAGCATCGGCTCGGCGTCGCTGCGGCGCGACACCAGGGCCACCGAGTACTCGGCGTCGTACAGCGCGGTCCGGATGTTGTCGGACATCCCGCCGTCCACGCTGACGTAGGTGCGCAGGCCCTCCAGCGGCTTGACGGTGCCGACCTCGTACAGCGTGAACGCCGTCGGGCCGACGATCGCCCGGCCCGGCTCCACGCTCAGCCGGGGGGTGTCCAGGTTCGCGGCGGCGCACTCGCGGCGCACGATGTCGGCCAGCGCGGCCGCGATCTCGGCCGGCTCGCGCGGGTCGTCCTCGCTGGTGTACGCGATGCCCAGGCCGCCGCCCAGGTCGATCTCGGGCAGCTCGACGCCGTGCTCGTCGCGGATCTCGGCCAGCAGGCCGACCACCCGGCGGGCGGCCACCTCGAAGCCGGCGGTGTCGAAGATCTGCGAGCCGATGTGCGAGTGGATGCCGCGCAGCTCCAGGCCCTCGTGCCCGAGCACCCGGCGCACCGCCTCGGCCGCCGATCCGTTGCCCAGTGACAGCCCGAACTTCTGGTCCTCGTGCGCCGTGGCGATGAACTCGTGGGTGTGCGCCTCGACACCGACGGTGATCCGGATCAGCACCTGCTGGCGGACGCCCTGGCGGGCCGTGATGGCGGCCAGCCGCTCGATCTCCTCGTAGGAGTCGACCACGATGCGCCCGACGCCGGTCTTCACCGCGTGTTCGAGCTCGTCCGCCGTCTTGTTGTTGCCGTGCAGCGCGATCCGCTGCGGCGGCATCCCGGCGGCCAGCGCCACCGTCAGCTCGCCGGAGCTGCACACGTCGAGGTTCAGGCCCTCCTCGTGCAGCCAGCGCACGATCGCCTTGGAGAGGAACGCCTTGCCGGCGTAGAAGACGTCCGCCTCGGTGCCGAAGGCGTCGCGCCAGGCCCGCGCCCGGGCCCGGAAGTCGTCCTCGTCGAGCACGTAGGCCGGCGTGCCGAACTCGGCCGCCAGGGACTTGACGTCGATCCCGCCGACGGTGGCCACGCCCTCGGCGTCGCGGGCGACGGTGCACGACCAGACCTTGGGGTCGAGCGCGTTCAGGTCGGCCGGCGGGGCGGAGTAGTGGCCCTCGGGCAGCACGTCACCGTGACGGGGGCCTGCGGGGTGTGCGGAGCGAGACATGTCCTGCTTCCTTGACCTATGGCGAGGGGCGGCGACGGTCTCCGTTGACCGTCAGCCGCCCCCGCTGCGCACTTGGGGGTGGTGCCTACATCCGCTCGGGCGCCGTGACGCCCAGGAGCGTCAGGCCGTTGGCCATCACCGTTCGCGTGGCCTCGACCAGCCAGAGCCGGGCGCGGTGCGTGTCCGTGAGCTCCTCGTCGCCCTTGGGCAGGAACATGCAGTTCTCGTACAGGCGGTGGTACTTGCCCGCCAGGTCCTCCAGGTAGCGGGCGACCCGGTGCGGCTCGCGCAGCTCGCCGGCCGTGGCCAGGATCCGCGGGAACTCGCCGAGGGCACCGAGGATGTCGTTCTCCCACACGGTGGCGAGCAGCTCGGGCTTGAAATCCTCCGCCGCGCCCTTGTCGACGCCGAGCTGCGCGGCCTTGCGGGCCACGCCGCACATCCGGGTGTGCGCGTACTGGACGTAGTAGACCGGGTTCTCGTTGGACTGGCTGGTCAGCACGTTGATGTCGAGCGTGATGGTGGAGTCCGTGGGGGACCGCGTCAGGGTGTAGCGGGCGGCGTCCACGCCGATCCACTCGATCACGTCGTCGATCGTGATGATGTTGCCGGCCCGCTTGGACATGCGGACCTCTTCGCCGTCGCGAAGCATCTTCACGAACTGGCCGATCTTGACCTCGATGTTGCGGTCCATGTCGTCGCCCGCGCAGGCCACGATGGCCTTCAGCCGGTTGACGTAGCCGTGGTGGTCGGCGCCCAGCATGTAGACGGAGACCTCGGCACCGCGGTCCCGCTTCGACAGGTAGTACGCGGCGTCGGCGGCGAAGTAGGTGGTCTCGCCGTCGGCCTTGACCAGGACGCGGTCCTTGTCGTCGCCGAAGTCGGTGGTGCGCAGGAAGACCGCGCCGTCCTGCTCGAAGACGTGGCCCTGCTCGCGCAGCCGGTCCATGGCCTTCTCGACCGCGCCGGAGTCGTGCAGCGACTTCTCCGAGAACCAGACGTCGAAGTGGGTGCCGAACTCCTGCATCGAGCGCTGGATCTCGGCCACCATGAGCTTGAGGCCCTCGGTGCGGAAGGCCTCCAGCTGCTCGGCGTCGGGCAGGTCGAGCACGCCCGGGACGCCGTCGGTGATGGCCTTGGCGATGTCGCCGATGTACTCGCCCACGTAGCCGTCGGCGGGGACGGGCTGACCGTTCGCGGCGGCCTTCAGCGAGCCGGCGAACTTGGAGATCTGCACGCCGGCGTCGTTCAGGTAGTACTCGGTGGTGACGTCGGCGCCGGGGGGGGCGGCGCCCCCCCCCCGCGGGGGGGGCGGGCCCCCCCGGCCAGGGGGTCACTTCGCCAGTGCGGCGACACCCGCCTGCGCGAACTGCTCGTCCAGGTCGCCGCTCGGCGCGCCCGCGACACCGATCGCCGCGACCGGGGCGCCCTTGGACTGCACCGGGGCGCCGCCGGCCAGGAACAGCGTGCCCGGGATGTCCTTGAGGGTCGGGGCCTGGGCCAGTCGCTTGGTCAGCTCCGAGGTCGGCGCGTTCCAGGAGACCGCCGTGAACGCCTTGCGCTGCGCCGACTCCGGGGACTGCGGGCCGGCGCCGTCGCCCTTGAGCAGCACCCGGGTGACGCCGTCCCGGTCCACGACCGCGACCGAGACGTGCTGGCCGGCCTTGGCCGCCGCGTCCAGGGTCGCCTGGGCGGCGCGGGTCGCGGCGTCGAGGGTCAGACCGGTGCTCTGGGCGAGGTTCTTGTTCTGGGTGTCGACCTTCACCGCGGCCGGCGCGGCCGGGGTCTCGGAGGTCTCGGCGCTGGCCGAGACGGCGCCCACGGTGGCGGCGAGCGCGGCGGCGGCGAGGGTGCCGGTCAGCACCCGGGTGCGCACGGAGATCTTCTTCATGGTCCAGCTCCTCAGCGGATCGGCGAACGGGATCGGGGCCGCCGGGCGGCAGGGGGTCCGCCCGGCTCCACCTCGATCCTCCGGCCGGGGCGGGGCCCGCCACATCGACGCTCCGGCGCGACCGCGCGGGCATGATGGAGGACAACCCCGTCAACCGATCGGCTGATGCGGGACCGGGCCGGCCGGGCCACCATCGAGGGATCGGTGCAGGTCGGTGCGCCGGGCGCACCAGGCGCACCGTCGAGGCGGCCGGTGCCCGCCCCGTTGCCGATCGCCTGCCAGGTGCCGACCGCCCGTCCAGCCAGGAGCCACCCGTGCAGCAGCCCCGCCCCGCCGCCGGTCACGACGCCGGCGACCCGGACGCGGGCCGCCTGGCGGTACTGCTCGACTCCGCCTTCCTGCTGCTGCTCGCCGCCTCGCTCAGCCGCTACCTCACCCACCACCCCGGCAACCCCCGGATCCCCTGGGTGATCGGGCTGAGCATCGCCCTCGCCCTCGCCCAGCCGGCCGGCTCCTGGCTCGCGCACCGCCACCCGCCACCTCCACTGTCACCAGTGCCCGCGCCCGGGGCTGACGCTTCGCCCGACAGACGGGTTCCGCGTCGGCGCCGGTGGCCGCTGGCGCTGGTGGTCGCGCTCTGGGTGGTGCTGGTGCTGCTCGCGCCGAGCTTCGCCTGGTGCGCCGTCCCGCTGATCTACACCGCGCTGCGCACGCTCCCCGCCCGGGCGGCGATCCCGCTGGTGGCGGCCCTGACGCTGCTGGTGGTGATCGCCGAACTCCGGCTGGCCGGCGGGGCGGACGCCACCCTCGTCCTGCTGCCGTTCGCGGTAACCGCGCTCGCCACCGGCGTGTTCCTGTTCATGGACCGGCAGGACGCCCGGCAGCGCGCCCTGATCACCGACCTGGTCCGCACCCGGCGCGAACTCGCCGCCACCGAACGGCGGCAGGGCACCCACGCGGAGCGCGAGCGGCTGGCCATGGAGATCCACGACACCCTGGCCCAGGGGCTGTCCAGCCAGCAGATGCTGTTGCAGGCCGCCGAGCGCACCTGGGACACCGAGCCGACGACCGCCCGCGCCCACGTCCGGACCGCCGCCGAGGTGGCGGCCCGCAACCTGGCCGAGGCCCGCCGCTTCGTCCACGACCTCGCGCCGGCCGAACTCGCCGACGGCCGTCCGCTCGACCAGGCGCTGCGCGCGCTCGCCGGGCGGGAGGCCGCCGAGAGCGGTCTGCCGGTCCGCTTCCACCTGGACGGCACGCCCGTCCCGCTGCCCGCCGCCGCGCAGTCCGCGCTGCTGCGGATCGCCCAGGGCGCGCTGGCCAACGTCCGGGAGCACGCCGGAGCGTCGGCCGCGGCGATCACCCTGTCCTACCTGGGCGACCAGGCCGTCCTGGACGTCGCCGACGACGGGCAGGGCTTCGACCCTGGCGCGGTCGGGGCGGCCGACGGCCGCGGGTACGGGCTGCCCGCGATGCGCGCCCGGCTACGGCAGTTCGGTGGCACCCTGACCGTGGAGAGCACCCCCGGCGAGGGCACCGTCGTCTCCGCCGCGATCCCCCTGGAGCACCGATGAGCGAACGAACCGGACCCGCCCCCGACCGGCGCGCGGGGTGCGACGGGCGCTCCTGGTGCTCCTGGTGCTCCTGCCGCAATGGGCTCGGCGGGGTGGCCGCATGAGCACCACCGGCTCCCCCACCGACGCCCCCGTCCGGCTGCTGGTCTGCGACGACCACGCGGTGGTCCGGGCCGGCCTGCTGGCACTGCTCGCCAGCGCGGGCGACATCGCAGTGGTCGGCGAGGCGAGCACCGGGGAGGAGGCGGTCGCGCTGGCCGCCAGGCTGGCGCCGCAGGTGGTGCTGATGGACCTCCAACTCGGCGACGGCATCGACGGGGTGGAGGCCACCCGCCGGATCACCGCCACCCCGGGCGGCCCGCACGTGCTCGTGCTCACCACCTACGACACCGACGCCGACATCACCCGGGCGATCGCCGCGGGCGCCACCGGCTACCTGCTGAAGGCCGAGCGGCCGGAGGAGTTGTTCGCCGCCGTGCACGCCGCCGCCCGGGGCCGCACGGTGCTCTCGCCGCCGGTCGCCTCCCGGGTGATGGCACAGCTGCGGGCGCCCGCACCGCAGCTCACCGAGCGCGAGCAGGACATCCTCGCGCAGCTGGGGCAGGGGCTGGGCAACCGGGAGATCGCCCGGGCGCTGTTCATCAGCGAGGCCACCGTGAAGACCCATCTCGGCCGGATCTACGACAAGTTGGGGGTGGACACCCGGGCCGGCGCGGTGGCCGTGGCCAAGGAGCGTCGACTGCTGCGCTGACGGGCGCTCACGTACGCCGGGCCCGGCCCGTCGGCGAACTCACTCCGCATCAGCCCGCCGGGGCACCGCCGGACGCATCCGCTGCGCTCAGCGCTCGCGTGGTGTCACTGCGTGCTGCCATGATGCTCGGAATGTCGGATTCCAGCACGGCCCACGCCCGGCCCGCCGCCCGTACCGGCGCCCGCCGCGCGCCCGTCGAAGGGCCACCGGGCGCCTTGTCGGGCCTCAATCCGCTGGTCCAGCGCCTGGCGAAACCTTCCGGACCGACCATCACGTTTGTGGATTTTTCGTGGATCTCGCTATTGACAAACCAACCACGCGGTTTGTTAACGTGATACCAACGACGTCCCCGGGGGTGGGGGCTCGCCGGGGCCTGTGCGGACCGCTCTCGCCGGAGGGTGCTGCCAGGGGGGAACGGCGGGGCTGCCGGGGAGTCGGGGGGAGCGGCAGCGCGAAGCCGCGCGACGAGGCGGTGGGGGGGGCGGGCGGGGGGGCTCGCTCCCCGCCCCCCCCGCGTGCGCGGCCCCCCACCCCCTCCCACGCCGTCC
>NZ_JBHWIJ010000005.1:53085-56009 GCF_042732255.1 Kitasatospora sp. NPDC059803
TATTAACAACGCGCGGGCCGCGCGGGGGGGGGGGGGGGGGGGGGGGGGGGCCCCCCCCCCCCCGCGCCTCCCCTGCGTGCGCGGCCCTCAGCCGCGTCCAGCGCCTTCCATTTCTTCCGGCTCTTCCGACTCTTCCGCAGCCGGCTAGACCATCGCGCTCCAGTACGGGCAGCACACGTTCGGCAGCGGCGCCGGGCCGCGGCCGCCGGCGCCCTGCAGTGACGGCAGCCGCTCCGAGCGGGCCACCCCGGGCGAGCTCGCGGTCAGCCCGGCCTCACCCAACTCGCCGAATGCCAGCGCCAGTTGATAACCGTCTAGGGTGGCGGCGGCAACCCCGGGGCGGCTCCGGCCGGCATTCAGCGAAGTGATCGTCCAGCCGCGCTGCCGCCAGTGCCGCTCGACCGCGTCCACCAGTGCCGCCCGCCGGACCGCCGAGACGATGGTGAGGATGTCCCGCCCCCGGGTGACGTACCAGCGCAGGTCCGGGTCCCGCCCCGGCAGCGACAGCCGCGCGCCCGCTCTGGGCGCCGCCCCCTGCCAGACCGGCGCCGGCCGGACGGCGTCCAGGGTGTCCTGAAGCAGGGTCTCGCAGCGCTCGGCGGCTTCGAGCTGATCGACCGCCGGCACTGGGCCGGGCCACCGGGCGGGTGGCACGACCGGCGCACCGCCTCGGCTTCCACCCGGGAATCCGACGTTCAGTTCGGCACCACCTGGCTGCACTGGTCCCCTCCGCGCTCCTCCCGGTGTTCAGGCCGGGCCGGGATTCCGTCCACTGCTTGGACGGTGGGCGTGGACGGACAGTTCCGCCTCTTACCGTTCCCACACCCTCTTCCGCACCCCTCCCGCACGCCCCTCCCGCGCCCCCCGCATCCCACCCGCAGCCGCCAGGGGTCGCGTCCCACTCACCGGCTCGACTCGGCGCCCTGGGTGAGTTCGCGCAGGCGCTGGATCTCGGTGGCGAGTTCGTCGATGCGCCGGTTCAGGGCCTGGATGCAGACCAGGGCGATGCCGTTGGCGTCGACGACGGGGATCACGCGGGTGTTCTCGTGGTGGAAGTCGAAGGAGGCGTGCCAGTCCTGGGCCATCGGCCCGATGTGCCGCACCTGTTCGGGCTCCCACAGGTAGCGCCAGGTGCTGATGGGCAGGGCGAGGACCGTCTCCAGTACCTGATGGCCGTTGACCGCCCCGGCCGGGGCGACGGCGGCGGTGTCGGCGGTGTCGGCGGTCTCGGTGTGCTCCGGGGCGGTCCGGGCCGCCTTCCCGGAGCGTCGGAACAGGCCCATGCTCAGCGGCTCCAGTCGATCGGGACGCCCATCCCACCCGAACGCCCCACCTGCCCGCGTCCGACAATCAGGACATAGGGGATCCCGCCGCCACGCTTCCCCCCATCGAGTGAAGCCCCGGCCCGGACCCGCATTCGACCGCCGCACCACCTGTCCGAGCCGCCGGCCGACCCGTCGAGGGCCGATCGGCACGAAGCCCAGGGGGAGTTGGCAGGAGCAACCGGCGTTGAGCCTCAGATTTCAAGGCCGGGGTCGAATGTCAACGGCGGGTTTCCGACGGGAACTATGCTCACGGTCGGAAGCACGGGGGGTCCTTGAGGTAAACGACGGGCCTTCTGTGCGCCCATGGCGGGTCAAGTCGCTTTTCGGGAGCTCTCATTGGGTCACGGTGCGTACCGACTGGGCGACGATCGCCACTCGGAGTCGTCAGGCGAACGGCCAACCCCGAGAGATCCCCTGTCCCGCCTCGCCAAGGGCATCGTGGTCATGGCGGCCCTCGGGTTCTTCGCCGCCTCGGTCGTGGCCACCATCCGCAACCGCGACGGCTTCTCGTACCAACTGGCCGCCATCACAGTCCTTTTGGTCCTGCTCGGCTTTCAGCTCCTGCACGCCGGCCCGTGGCGCCACAGGCGACCGTGGTGGCCGTGGAGCCTTCTCGCTCACGGAGTGATCACCTACCTGCCGTTCCTGGTCTTCGACGGGGCGTGGGTCGGCATCCCCGGGTCGTTCGCCGGATCGATGCTCCTGACCGTCGCCGCACCCAGGTCCTGGATCCTCTTCACCCTGCTGGTGGCGGGCCAGTACCCGATCTACGCGGCGCTGGGCGACGATGTCGGGCAGTGCCTCAACGCGAGCGTCTCCACGGCCGCGGGCGGAATCGTCGTCTACGGCGTGGCCCGACTGGCCGACATGACCGCGGAGTTGCGGGCGGCCCGCACCGAGCTGGCGGAGCGCGCCGTGGACCAGGAGAGGCTGCGCTTCTCCCGGGACCTGCACGACCTGCTCGGCTACAGCCTCTCCGTGGCAGCACTGAAGTGCCAGATCGCCGAGCGGACCGTCCTGGAGAACCCGCGGCGCGCCCGGGCGGAGATCTCCGAGGTGCTGGCGATGGTGAGACAGGCGATGTCCGACACCCGGTGGATCTCCAGCGGCGACCTCCAGATGTCGTTGGCGCGGGAAACCCGCTTCGCCGCCTCGGCGTTGCGGGCGGCCGGCATCAGCGTGGAGGTCGACCTGGCCTACGGCGCCCTGCCGCCCGAGCACGACGCCGTACTGGCGGCGGTGGCGCGGGAGGCCGTCACCAACATGCTGCGGCACAGCGCGGCACGGCGCTGCGAGATCCGGGCCGTCAGGGGCGAACTCGGCGACGTGAGCCTGGTGGTGTCCAACGACGGGGTCCTGGCGGAGGGCGTCCCGGCGGAGCCGGGCGGCGGCCGGGGCATCGGCAACCTCACGGAGCGGTTGCTCGCCGTCGGGGGACGGCTGACCGCGGAGGAGGGCGAGACCGGCTGGTTCCACCTCTCGGCGGTCATCGCGGCCCCGCCGACCAGGACGACGTCCAGGGCCGGCTGAGCCTGGGGCGGGGCGGGGGGCGGGGCGCCCCCCCCGCCCGCCCCGCCCCCCCCCCGCCCGCCCCCGCCC
>NZ_JBHWIJ010000005.1:56019-70760 GCF_042732255.1 Kitasatospora sp. NPDC059803
GGCGTTAGCGGGCCCCCCGCCCCCCGGCCCCCCGCGGGGGGGGGGGGGCGGGGGGGGGGGGGGGCGGGGGGCGCGGGGGGGGGGGCGCGCCCCCCCCCCCCCGGCGCCCGCTACTCCCGGAGTCCCATGGCCTCGACCGGCTCCCTGCGCAGCGCCAGCCGGGTGGTCAGCAGCACGGTGCCCAGACCCAGCAGAGCCGCCCCGCCCAGCACTGCGGCCGCCCAGGTCGCGGATACGGACGGCCAGGCCGAGCCGGTGAGCGCGAGGCTGACGGGCACCAGGACGGCGGCGGTGACCGCGGCACCGAGGGCGAGGGCCACGCCGACCGTGATGCCCCCCTCCCAGGCCATCATGCGCAGGATCTGACGGCGGGTGGTGCCCACCAGACGCAGCAGGGCGAACTCGCGCAACCGCTCGGTCGTGGCCATCACCAGGGTGTTGACGACGGCGATGGCGGTGAAGAGGCTGATCATGCCGAGGAGCAGCCGGCCGACGGCCGTGGCCGACTCCTGCCGGTGCCTGCGGGCGTCGTCGTACGCGGCCCGGTCGCTCGTACGGGCCATGGGGTAGGCGGCGGTGAGGCTTTGGAGCTCCCGGCCGACCTGCTGGGGGTCGGCGTCGGGGGCGGAGCGGACCAGGACCGTCGGCGCGAGGGGGTCCGGTGTGTGCGCGGCGGCGGACTCGGTGGGGAGGAGGGCGTCGGCGAACCCCAGGTCGCGGTCGTAGACGGCGACCACCGTGGCGGTGCTCTCGCTGCCGTCCATCCAGCCGATCCGGAGCTTGGTGCCGACGCCGGCGCCGAGTCCGGAGGCCGAGCGCTGCCCCAGCGCGACGCCGTCCCCGCGCAGTTGGGCCAGCGAGCCCGCGGTGACCCCGGGATCGAGCAGCTCGGACAGCGCGGCGGAATCGACCACCTTGGCACTGACGCCCCGTGAGCCGGCGGTGCCGGGCGACGCGTTGGACACCATGGTCGTGGCGGGGACGACCCCGCTGACCGCTGTGACGCCGGGCAGTTGGCGGGCCGCGGCGACGAAGTCCGGGGGGAGCCCGACACCGTCGGCCTGGACCACGTGGTCGGCCCGCAGCCTTCGACCGTCCTCGGCCGCGGCGGCCTGGGCCTTGACGCCGGGGACGAACAGCACCGTGCTGGTGAAGGCCACCGCCAGCACCAGCGGGGTGACGGCGGCGGCGAAGCGGCGGGGCTGGGCGCGCAGGGCCGCGGACGCGAGGAACCCCGCCACGGGGAAGAGCCTGCCCACCGGTCCACCGATCACCACACTGGCGACCCGCCCGATCACCGGTCCGAGCAGCGCCACCCCCAGGAGGAGCAGCAGGACCATGCTCTCGGCCGTGCCCGCCCCGCTCCGGCTGCCCGTGGAGGACGCCAGCACCACGGCGCACACGGCGAGCGTCCCGGCCCCGAGCACCGCCCGCACCCAGCCGATCCGCGGCGCGGGCGCAGCGGACTCGCGCAGAGCCTGGGTCGGTTCGACCCGGGACGCCCGGCGCGCGGAGGCCCACACGGCGAGTTGCGCGGTGCCGACGGCCACGCCGACGACGGTCAGCAGTGCGGTGGGCCCGACGTGGAGCGGGACGTCGGAGCGGACCACACCGCGGTCGACGAGTACGCCGCGGAGCAGCGAGGCGACGCCGACCCCGACCGGGCATCCGACCAGCGCGGCGCCGAGGCTCAGGACCAGCGTCTCCATCGCGATCATCCGCCGCACCTGTCCCGAAGTGGCGCCCACCGCCCGCAGCAGGGCCATCTCCCGCAGGCGTTGCCGGACGGTGAGCGCGAGCGCTCCCGCCACCACGAACGCCGAGATGAACAGGGACAGGATGCCGACGGTCCCGGCGAGCGAGGCCAGGCCGTCCCCGGGCCCGGGTGCGCCCGAGAACTCCCGCTCGCCCCGCTGGTCGCCGGTGCTCACCTCGGGCCCGGACCAGAGCTCCGCCCCGGTGGCCGGGAAGGCCGTGGCGAGGACCTGTTCGGCCTGCGCGGCCAGCGCCTGCGGGTCGGCCCCGTCCCGTGCCGTGACGCCGATCGCGTCCGCGCCCTTGGTGGTGCCCGCGAGCCGGGCCGCCTGGTCGGGGCTGAAGAAGAGGGCGCTCTGGCGGGCCAACTCCCGTGGGGATGAGGCCAGTCCGGACACCGTGTAGGCACGGGGGGCGGTGGTGGTGGCCAGCCGCACGGGGTCGCCGGGCCGGAGCCCGCCGCGTGCGGCCGTCGCCTCGTCGAGGACCACCTCGTCGGGGCCGGTCGGCGGGTGACCGGAGGTCAGGTGGAAGGGGGCGAGGACGGCGCTGGTCCAGGAGTGCCCGAGGGACGCCCCGCCCTGCGGGCCGGAGAGGACCTGCCCCGATCCGGTGATCACGGCGGCGGGGAAGGAGACCTCCGGGGTGACGGTCCCGGCGCCGGGCAGTGCGGCCAGCTTTCCGATCAGCGGATCGACGTCGGCCATCCGGGTCGAGCCGCCGATCACGACCGGGGCCGCCGCGTAGCGTTCGGTGGGGGTGCCCGCCCGCAGGGCGGACTCCAGCAGGACACCGCACGCGGCGGTCAGGACGAGGGCGAACGACAGTGCGGCGAAAGCACCCGCGAAGCCCGCCTTGCGGGCGCGCACCGTCTGCCAGGCCAGGAGGAGCATGCCGTTCAGCGCCTTCCCAGGTGGGTCATCCGGTCCGCGACCTGCTCGGGCGAGGGGTTGGCGAGTGCCTCGGCGAAGGAGCCGTCCGCCAGGAAGAACACCTGGTCCGCGTAGGAGGCGGCGCCCGGGTCGTGCGTCACCATGATCACGGTCTGCCCCAGTCCGTCGACGACGTGCCGCAGCAGCCGCAGGACCTCCGTACCGGTGGTGCTGTCCAGGGCGCCCGTGGGCTCGTCCGCGAAGACGACCTCGGGTCGCGTGACCAGGGCCCGGGCGATCGCCACCCGCTGCTGCTGACCGCCCGACAGCTGGGTGGGCAGGTGCCGCACCCGGTCGGCGAGGCCGGTCCGGTCGAGGATCTCCCCCAGCCAGGCCCGGTCCGCCCGGCGCCGGGCCAGTCGCAACGGCAGCGTGACGTTCTGCTCGACCGTCAGGGAGGGCAGGAGGTTGAAGGACTGGAAGACGAAGCCGATCCGCTGCCGGCGCAGGACGGTCAGCTCGGTGTCGCCGAGCGCCCCCAGCTCCAGGCCGGCCAGCCGGACCTGCCCGGAGGTCGGGCGGTCGAGCCCGGCGGCGCAGTGCAGGAACGTGCTCTTCCCGGACCCCGAGGGCCCCATCACCGCGGTGAACCCGCCTCGCCGGAATTCCATCGACACCTCGCGCAGGGCGTGCACGGCCCCCGCTCCGCGCCCGTACACCTTGCTCAACCCGTCGAGCCGCACCGCCAGGTCCGGCTCCGAAGTGGAATGGGCCTGTTCCGGATCGCTGGAATCCGCAGTCCGAGAGAAAACGGGAATCCCCTCCTCGATGTGGCGCCCTGCCCTCATTTACCGCGAGCCTAGCCAGATCCACATCGCCCGCCCGGACCTCCGGCGGCGTCCGGACAGCGCTCCGGCGGCGGCTCCGGAGGCTCCACCCCAGGTCAACGGGCCACCGAGTCTGCTGGGCGGCCCGGCCGGGAGGGTCTGGACGTGGACAACCCATGGACACATCCATGCGAATCGCATGGGGCGTTCCATGGAATTCATCGCAGCCAAAAGGCCGCCCGAATACCGGGACCACACTTGTGCGGAATAACCGAACGTCGGCCTCCGGAATTTGACGAAGAAAACTTCCGGTCCGGCTTTCCGAACTTCCGATGGTTCGACCCCTGCGTCCGGGGCCCTATGAGGGGCGAGGGCCGGCGGAGAGCCAGCCCATCTCCTCGGCGATCCGAATGGCGTCCACCCGGCTGCGCCCCCCGGCCTTGGTCACCGCGGCGGCCAGATGGTTGCGGGCGGTTCCCGCCGAAATGAACAGCCGGGCGGCGATCTCCGAGACGGAGGCACCTTCCGCGGCCAGGCGCAGGGTGTCGAGCTCCCTGGGCGTCAGCGGATTCTCACGCGCCCCCAGGGCGGCGAGGGCCAGCTCCGGGTCGATGGCACGCTCGCCGGCCGCCACCTTCCTGATCGCCGCCGCCAGCTCCTGGGCCGGGGCGTCCTTGCCGAGGAACCCGAGCACGTGGACGGACATCGCGCTGCGCAGATGCGCGGGTCTCGCCAGCCCGGTCAGGATGAGCGTCCCGCACGTCGGGAGCTTCTCGTGCAACTCGGCCGCGGCCCGGAGCCCGTCCAGACCGGGCATGTCGATGTCGAGCACCGCCACGTCCGGCCGGACCCGCAGAGCCGTCGGCACCACCAGGTCACCACGCTCGACGTCCGCGACGACCTCCAGGTCGTCCTCGTACGCGAGGAGTGCCATCAGCGCGCTGCGCACCATGGCCATGTCCTCGGCCAACAGAACCCTGATCATCCGCGTCCTCCCCTGCCAGGCAACCCCCGCCCGCGCGGCTCCATGAGACAACAGGGCCACGGGCAGCCCGTATCCGATTGATCCACCATGCGTGACCGCGAGCGACGGAAACAACAGTGCGAACCCGATCGAACTACGGCCGGCCCTCCACGAACACGGATCCGACACAACGGACCCGAAGTGGTCCGGACAACACGAGAGCCGCAGGTCAGATCACCTGCGGCTCTCGGTATGGAGCGGGCGACGAGAATCGAACTCGCGCTCTAAGCTTGGGAAGCTCATGTTCTACCATTAAACTACGCCCGCCTGATGAGCCGTCAGAGACCGCTCAATCCAGTGTCACTGTACCCCATTCGCGACTGTGGTTGCACGGCCCGCCCGGGGAGTGGTGGGGCGGGCGGGGGTGGGTGGGGGGCGTACTGTGTGGGCCGCGTACGAGCGCTCCGGCGGGTGGGTTCGGGGCGGCGAGCCACGGTGCGGAATGTCCGGAGCATCCCCTAATGTGACGCTGTCCCGGGGCGAGGTCCCGCGGGGCGCGATGAGTACGGGTGAGTACTGGGTTAGGGATGGGAAGGGGATCGATGGAGCAGCGCGCCGTCGTTCGTTGTGCCGAGGGGCACCTGTTCAGCACCACCACGTTCCCGATGCAGAACCTCGGTCCGGGCCGGCTCGGGCCCGGGCGGCTGATCCGCTGTCCGCAGTGCGGGCGGCTGAGGAGTTCGGTGCTGGCCGACGTGCGGGAGCTGTCGGCGCCGCAACTGGACCGGGCGTTGCGGCTGGAGGCCGCGGAGTTCCTGGCCTGACGGTCGACGCGAGGACGGAACGGGCCCCGGGCGGATTCGTCCGGGGCCCTGTCGTGCACGTAACCTCGAAGCGTGCTGCTCTCTGACAAGGACATCCGGACCGAAATCGACCTGGGCCGGGTCGTCGTCGACCCGTTCGACCCGGCGATGATCCAGCCGTCGAGCATCGACGTGCGCCTCGACCGCTTCTTCCGCGTGTTCGAGAACCACCGCTACCCGCACATCGACCCCTCCGAGGAGCAGCCGGACCTGACCCGGCTGGTGGAGCCCGAGGGCGACGACGCGTTCATCCTGCACCCGGGCGAGTTCGTGCTGGCCTCGACGTACGAGGTCATCTCGCTGCCCGACGACGTGGCGTCCCGGCTGGAGGGCAAGTCGAGCCTGGGCCGGCTGGGCCTGCTGACGCACTCGACGGCCGGCTTCATCGACCCCGGTTTCAACGGTCACGTGACGCTGGAGCTGTCGAACGTCGCGACGCTGCCGATCAAGCTGTACCCGGGGATGAAGATCGGGCAGCTCTGCCTGTTCCGGCTCTCCTCGCCGTCGGAGCACCCGTACGGCTCGGAGCGGTACGGCTCGCGCTACCAGGGCCAGCGCGGCCCGACGCCGTCCCGTTCGTTCATGAACTTCCACCGCACCGACGTCTGATCCGGGCGGAGCGCACGCAGCACGGGCGGCCACCCCTCGCCGATGACGGACGAGGGGCGGCCGCCCGTCGCGTTTCCCGCGTGCTCAGGCCCGCTTGGGGCGGGTGACGGCGACCAGTTCGGTGCCGTCCTCGGAGAGCCGCAGTTCGGTGCGGAGTTCGGCGAGTTCGCCGAGGTGGTGCAGGTGGGTGCCGCCGCAGAAGATCTGCGCGCCGCCCTCGGGCAGCTCGCAGTGCCACTGGCGGCGGGCGGTGAGCTCGGGGCCGGGGACCTCGATGCGGACCGGGGCGTCGGCGGCGACCCAGGCGGCGAGCCGGGTGTTGACGGCCTCGGTGAGGGCGGGCAGGGCGTCGGCGAGGGCGGGGAGCTCGTCGGTGGCGTCCGCCGTGAAGCCCTTCTTCTTCAGCGACTTGCCGAGCCGGTAGGTGTCGGTGCTGGCCTCGGTGTCCATCACCGAGGTGGCCATCGCGAGGCTGTCGAAGTCGGGGTGGCCGAGGGCGTCGGAGCGGCCCGGGTCCTTGCGCCAGCGCGGCGCGAGGGCCTCGTTGAGGGCGAGGGCGAGCAGGTGGCAGCCGCTGTGCGAGGCGCTGAGGGCGGCCCGGCGGTCGGCGTCGACGGCGAGGACGGCGGTGCGCCCGACGACGTCGCCGGGGTCGGTGTCGACGACGTGCAGGACCAGCCAGGACCACTCCTCGTCGCCGCGCCGGACCGGGATGTCGGCGCCGGCCAGCGGCGTTCCGCCGTCCGGGCCGACGGCGCCGGTGAGGCAGTCGACGACGGCCAGCTCGGTGCCGTCGACGGTGAGGGTGCCGAGGTCGGCGGGCTGGTCGGGCCAGGTGTGGTCGAGCGGGTGGAACGGGGTGGCCCCGGTCACGACGGCGTGCCGGCCGTCCCCCAGCGGGTGCACCGCGATGACCGTCGACTCGCCGGTCACCGCCCCGGCCGGGAAGCTGACGTGCGTGGTGGGGAGGGTCATTCCTGGCTCCGGTGACGTGGAACGGGTGAGGGAGTGAGGGGCGAGGGGGTGAAGGCTGAGGGGGTGAAGAGGGTGGACGGGCCCCGGCCTGACCGGGATCCGTCCACCATTGTGCCCTCCGGCCGTCAGCCCAGGGTCGGCAGCTTGATCAGCACCAGCAGCGCGAGCAGTTGCACCGCCGAGGCGGCGGCCGCCTTGCCCCAGGGCAGGTCGTGCACCCGCCGGACCATGCTGATCAACAGGTACGCGCAGAACGCCCAGGTGGCCCAGCCGGCGACCTGGACGACCGCGCTGCCCGAGGGCAGCACCAGGTCGAGCAGCAGTCGGGGCGCGTCCGTCAGCCAGCCGATCAGCGCGGCCAGGCCGACCGTCGACTTCCACGGGCCGTCCCCGCCGAGCTGGCGGGCCAGCGCGTAGGTGACGCCGCCGAAGAGCGCTCCGGCCACGGCGAAGCCGATCGCGGCGGCGGCGATGCCGGTCAGCGCGACGGTGAAGGTCGAGTCGACGATGTCGTCGTGGGTCAGGCCGATGCCGAGCACCGCGAGCGCGCCGTACAGCATCGAGACGGTGAGGGCGGGCAGCCAGACCTGGTGGTCGCGGGCGCGGTCGAAGGTCGCGGTGGGGGCGCGGAAGATGCCGATGAGCAGTTCGCGCCAGTGCGGGCGGGGCCCGGCGACGTGCGGGGCGGACTGGCCGCCGGCCCGGTAGACGGTGACGTTGTCCTGGCCGTACGGCGGCTGCTGCTGCGGCCCGTAACCGTCCTGGCCGTAGCCGTCGCCCTGCGGGTGTCCGCCCTGGTCGTAGCCCTGGTCGTAGCCCTCGGCGCCGTACCCCGCCTGCGGGTACCCGGGGTGTCCGCCGTACTGGCCCTGGTCGTAGTACCCGTGGTGGGGCGGCTCCTGCGCGTACGGGTCGCCGGTCGGGAAGGCCCGGGTGCCGCCGGGCCGGTCGGCGGCGTACGGGTCGTAGCCGCCCTGCGGGCCCGGGGCGCCGGGGCCGCCGGGCGTGCCGTCGGGGCCGTCGGCCACGCCCCGGTGCGGGGCCGTGAAGTACTCCGGCCCGTCCGTCTGCCCGTGCCCCCCGGGCCCCGCCGGCGGCGGAGGGGGCGCCCACCCGCCGTGGGGGTCGGCGCCCTGCCCGCTGTCGTATCGATTACCAGCCACGCTCTGACGGTACCCGTCCGGCCCAATCCGCGTGGGGCCTGGACGGAGCCGGGGCCGGTTTGCAGCGAGCCTGAGACGAACGCGGCCGAAATCCTGCCGCCGACGGCGCCAGCGGCCCGGCCCGGGTCCTACCGCTGCGCGCTGACCGAGGGCCCGTGCACCGCGGCGGCCGCGGCGGTGCCGGCCGGGCAGCCGCCAGGGCCGGCCGAGGTGCGGACCGCGCCGACCGGCAGCAGGGTGCCGCAGGCGATCCGGATGCCGTTCGGCAGCTCGTTGTCGGATTCGACGATCGCGCCGTCGCCGATCACCGCGCCGTCCAGCGCCGAGCGGGCGCCGACGGTGGCGAAGGCGCCCACGATGGAGTCCTTGACCAGGGTCTCCGGGCCGACCACCGCGCCCGGCAGGATCACGCTGCCCTCGACGATCGCGCCGGCCTCGACCACCGCGTTCGCGGAGACCACGGTGCCGCCGCTGAGCACCGCGCCGGGGTGGACGGTGGCGCCGGGCAGCAGCAGGGCGTCGCCGGTCGGGCCGGGGACGGCCGGGGAGTCGACCTTGCCGAGCACCAGGTCGGCCGAGCCGCGGACGAACGCGGCCGGGGTGCCGAGGTCGAGCCAGTACGAGGTGTCGACGACGCCGCGCAGCAGCGCGCCGGTGGCCAGCAGCTCGGGGAAGGTCTCGCGTTCGACGGACACCTCGCGGCCGGCCGGGATGCGGTCGATGACGGACCGGGTGAAGACGTAGCAGCCGGCGTTGATCTGGTCGGTGACGATCTGCTCGGGCGTCTCCGGCTTCTCCAGGAACTCCAGCACCCGCCCGTTCGCGTCGGTCGGGACGAGGCCGAAGGCGCGCGGGTCCTCGACCCGGGTGAGGTGCAGGGTGACGTCGGCCCCGGCGGCCACGTGGCCGTCGCGCAGGGCGGCGATGTCGACGCCGGAGAGGATGTCGCCGTTGAAGACCAGCACGGGCTCGTCGGGGCCACAGGTCAGCCCGGACGCCGCGTTGCGGATCGCGCCGCCGGTGCCCAGCGGCTCGCGTTCGGTCAGGTAGACCAGCTCGATGCCGTACGGGGTGCCGTCCTGGAAGTGGTCCTCGAAAACCTCGGCCAGGTACGAGGTGGCCAGCACGACGCGGGTGACGCCGGCGGCGGCCGCGCGGGCCAGCTGGTGGGCGATGAAGGGGACGCCCGCCACCGGCAGCATGGGCTTGGGGGTGTGGGTGGTCAGCGGACGCAGTCGCGTGCCCTTACCACCGACCAGCATGATCGCCTCGGTCATGGTCTGCGCTGTTCCCCTTGTGCTCTGCGGCCCCGGCCCGGCGGGCCGATACCTCCGTCGGTGGTCTGGACCCGTCCGGCCGTCCGGAACGGGTCGACCGGCGCGAGGCCGGTCTGCCGCCTACTGTATTTCCTCCCAACGGGCGGACACTCAGGCGGCCGTGCGATTGGCACCACTCCCCTACGGGTCCCGCCCCGGATCCACCCCCGGTCCGGCCCATCCCGGCCCCCCAAAAGCCCGGCCCGGCGGGCGCTCTCGCGGCGACCACCGGGCCGGGCAGTTGTAGCAGAACTGTCGAACAGAGGACGCTACGCGTCCACCGTCGCAGGCTCCTCGGCGCCGGCCGGCGGGGTCGCCTTCACCGAGTCGAGCAGCAGCTGGGCGACGTCGACCACCTTCAGGTGCTCCTTGGCGGCGCCCTCGTTCTTCTTGCCGTTGACCGAGTCGGAGAGCATCACCAGGCAGAACGGGCAGGCGGTGGAGACGATGTCCGGGTTGAGGGACAGCGCCTCGTCCACGCGCTCGGTGTTGATCCGCTTGCCGATGCGCTCCTCCATCCACATCCGGGCACCGCCGGCGCCGCAGCAGAAGCCGCGCTCCTTGTGCCGGTGCATCTCCTGCTGGCGCAGACCGGGGACCTTGTCCATGATCTCGCGCGGCGGGCTGTAGACCTTGTTGTGGCGGCCCAGGTAGCAGGGGTCGTGGTAGGTGATCAGGCCTTCGACCGGGTTGACCGGGACGAGCTTGCCCTCGTCGATCAGGTGCTGCAGCAGCTGGGTGTGGTGGATGACCTCGAAGTGGCCGCCCAGCTGCGGGTACTCGTTGGCGATGGTGTTGAAGCAGTGCGGGCAGGTGGCGACGATCCGCTTGACCGGCGCGTCCTCCAGGGCCGCGTTCAGCGTCTCGACGTTCTGCGCGCCGAGCATCTGGAAGAGGAACTCGTTGCCCAGCCGGCGGGCGGAGTCACCGGTGCAGGACTCCTCCTTGCCGAGGATGGCGAACTTCACGCCCGCGGTGTGCAGCAGTTCGGCGAAGGCCTTGGTGGTCTTCTTGGCGCGGTCCTCCAGGGCGCCGGCGCAGCCGACCCAGTAGAGGTACTCGACCTCGGCGGGGTCGATGTCCTCGCCGATCACCGGCACCTCGATGCCGGTCTCCTTCTTGAGCTCCTTGACCCAGTCCAGGCGGGCCTTGGTGGCCATGCCCCACGGGTTGCCCTTGTTCTCCAGGTTCTTGAGCATCGTCCCGGCCTCGGTCGGGAACGAGGACTCGATCATCACCTGGTAGCGGCGCATGTCGACGATGTGGTCGATGTGCTCGATGTCCACCGGGCACTGCTCGACGCAGGCGCCGCAGGTGGTGCAGGACCACAGGACGTCCGGGTCGATGACGCCGTTCTCCTCCGCGGTGCCGATCAGCGGGCGCTCGGCCTCGGCCAGGGCGGCCGCCGGGACGTCCTTGAGCTGCTCGGCGGTGGCCTTCTCCTCGCCCTCCATGTCCTTGCCGCCACCGGCCAGCAGGTAGGGCGCCTTGCCGAAGGCGTGCTCGCGCAGGCTCATGATCAGCAGCTTCGGCGAGAGCGGCTTGCCGGTGTTCCAGGCCGGGCACTGCGACTGGCAGCGGCCGCACTCGGTGCAGGTGGAGAAGTCGAGGATGCCCTTCCAGGAGAAGTGCTCGACCTGGGAGACGCCGAAGACGGCGTCGTCGGCCGGGTCCTCGAAGTCGATCGGCTGGCCGCCGCTGGTCATCGGGCGCAGGGCGCCGAGCGCGGTGCCGCCGTCCTCCTCGCGCTTGAAGTAGATGTTGAAGAAGCCGAGGAAGCGGTGCCAGGCCACGCCCATCGAGGGGTTGATGCCGATGGTGGTCGCCCACGCGAACGAGATGCAGATCTTCAGCATCGCGAAGAGGTAGATCAGGTTCTCCAGCGTGCCGTGCGACAGGCCGCTGAGGGCGGAGACCAGCGGGTACGACACCAGGTGCTCGGGCCCGTACGAGTCGACGCCGTTGAGGGCGCCCTCCAGGGCGCGCAGCATCAGGATGCACAGGCCGATGCCGAGGATCGTGTACTCGACGTAGAAGGCCTGCCAGGCGATCGAGCCGGCGAAGCGGGACTTGCGGCCGGACCGGGACGGCAGGCTGAGCAGCCGGATCACGATCAGCGTCGCGATGCCCAGCGTGGTGAGGGTGCCGACGAGCTCGACGAAGAGCTGCCAGAGCATCCAGTGGCCGATGATCGGCAGCGCGAACTCGGCGTCGAAGAGCTGGCCGAAGGCGTTGACGATGGTCAGCACCAGGCTGAAGAAGCCGACGGCGACGAACCAGTGGGCGATGCCCACGATCCCCCAGCGGTTCATCCGGGTGTGGCCGATGAACTCGACCGCGACGGTCCTCACCCGCTGGGCGGGCCGGCCGAAGCGGGTGGGGTCCGGCTGGCCGGTCCGCACCACTTTGTAGATGTACAGCGCCGCACGGGCGGCGAGCGCGGTGCCGATCACGAATGTGACCAGCGAGATGACGATCGCTGCTAGCTGCATCGGCTCTCCGTCTCCTGCGGCTTGCTGTTGAGCGGTCTTTGAACGGTCTTGCGTGGAACGAATTGTACTCGTCGGTAACTTGCCGGGCCGACGGCCCGGACATTACCGCCCGCCACCAGTCCTCCAGAAGGTTCCCAAGCTATGGCGGCAGTCACGTGGCACCACACGCGCCACGGCCAGGACCACGGCCACGACCGAGGCCACGGGAAGTCGCCGCGGCCGCGGGAAGCGGACCGCTCAGCAAAGTTGAGCGGCGGCGACTCATCCCTGTTGACGGCACCCACCCGGTCGTGCATCCTTGAGCCTGTAAAGCTCAACTCTTCCGTGGAGGTATTTACGATGGCACGCGCGGTCGGCATCGACCTCGGTACGACGAACTCGGTCGTCAGCGTTCTGGAGGGTGGCGAGCCCACCGTCATCACGAACGCCGAGGGCGCGCGGACCACGCCGTCCGTCGTCGCTTTCGCGAAGAACGGCGAGGTCCTGGTCGGCGAGGTGGCCAAGCGTCAGGCGGTCACCAACGTCGACCGCACCATCCGCTCGGTCAAGCGCCACATGGGCACCGGGTGGAAGATCAACCTGGACGGCAAGGACTTCAACCCGCAGCAGATCAGCGCCTTCGTGCTGCAGAAGCTGAAGCGGGACGCCGAGGCCTACCTGGGTGAGACCGTCACCGACGCCGTCATCACCGTCCCGGCGTACTTCTCCGACTCCGAGCGCCAGGCCACCAAGGAGGCCGGTGAGATCGCGGGCCTCAACGTCCTGCGCATCGTCAACGAGCCGACCGCGGCCGCCCTGGCCTACGGCCTCGACAAGGACGACCAGACCATTCTGGTCTTCGACCTCGGCGGCGGCACCTTCGACGTCTCCCTGCTGGAGATCGGCGACGGGGTCGTCGAGGTGAAGGCCACCAACGGTGACAACCACCTCGGTGGTGACGACTGGGACCAGAAGGTCGTCGACCACCTGGTCAAGGTCTTCCAGGCCGGCCACGGCGTCGACCTGTCCAAGGACAAGATGGCCCTGCAGCGTCTGCGCGAGGCCGCCGAGAAGGCCAAGATCGAGCTGTCCTCGTCCTCCGAGACCTCGATCAACCTGCCCTACATCACGGCCTCCGCCGAGGGCCCGCTGCACCTGGACGAGAAGCTCACCCGCGCCCAGTTCCAGCAGCTCACCTCCGACCTGCTGGAGCGCTGCAAGGTCCCGTTCCACAACGTGATCAAGGACGCCGGCATCTCGCTCTCCGAGATCGACCACGTCGTCCTGGTCGGCGGCTCGACCCGTATGCCCGCCGTCGCCGAGCTCGTCCGCGAGCTGACCGGCGGCAAGGACGCCAACAAGGGCGTCAACCCGGACGAGGTCGTCGCCATCGGCGCCGCGCTCCAGGCCGGTGTCCTCAAGGGCGAGGTCAAGGACGTCCTGCTGCTCGACGTCACCCCGCTGTCCCTCGGCATCGAGACCAAGGGCGGCATCATGACCAAGCTGATCGAGCGCAACACCACGATCCCGACCAAGCGCTCCGAGATCTTCACCACGGCCGAGGACAACCAGCCGTCCGTGCAGATCCAGGTCTACCAGGGCGAGCGCGAGATCGCGGCGTACAACAAGAAGCTGGGCATGTTCGAGCTGACCGGCCTGCCGCCGGCGCCGCGCGGCCTGCCGCAGATCGAGGTCACCTTCGACATCGACGCCAACGGCATCATGCACGTCGGCGCGAAGGACCTCGGCACCGGCAAGGAGCAGAAGATGACCGTCACCGGCGGCTCCGCGCTGCCGAAGGACGACATCGAGCGCATGATGCGCGAGGCCGAGCAGTACGCGGAGGAGGACCACAAGCGCCGCGAGTCCGTCGAGACCCGCAACTCCGCCGAGCAGCTCGTCTACTCGACCGAGAAGTTCATCGCGGACAACACCGACAAGCTCCCCGCCGACGTCAAGGCCGAGGTCGAGACCGCCATCGGCGAGCTCAAGGAGGCCCTGAAGGGCGAGGACATCGCGAAGATCCGCGAAGCCTCGGAGAAGGTCTCCACCACCGCGCAGAAGCTCGGCCAGGCGCTGTACGCCAACGCCGACGCCGCCGCCCCGGCCGGCGAGTCCGCCCAGGCCAAGGACGACGACGTCGTCGACGCCGAGATCGTGGACGACGAGAAGCCCAAGGGCGGTGCGGCATGACGGACAAGCCGCAGGGCGGCAAGCCCGGCGACGACTCCGCCGCCGACGAGGCTGTGATCAAGGCCGCCGAGGAGGCCGCCGCAGCCGGCGCCGCCGACTCCGGCTCCGGTGCTGGCTCCGACGAACTCGCCACTGCCAAGCGGGAGTCGGCCGAGCGCACCGCCGACCTGCAGCGTCTGCAGGCCGAGTACCAGAACTACCGCAAGCGGGTCGAGCGCGACCGGCTGACGGTCCGCGAGATCGCGGTCTCCAACATCCTGGAGTCCCTGATCCCGGTGCTCGACGACATCGGCCGCGCCCGCGAGCACGGCGAGGTCACCGGCGGCTTCAAGTCCGTCGCCGAGTCCCTGGAGACGGTCGTCGCCAAGCTGGGCCTCCAGCAGTTCGGCAAGGAGGGCGAGCCCTTCGACCCGACCATGCACGAGGCGCTGATGCACAGCTACTCCTCGGACGTCACCGAGGACACCTGCGTGCAGATCCTCCAGCCCGGCTACCGCATCGGCGAGCGGATCATCCGCCCCGCCATGGTCGCCGTCGCGGAGCCCCAGCCGGGCACCCAGACCACGGCCGCGCCCGACGGCGAGGCGAAGTCCGGGGACGCGGACAAGTCCGACGGTGGTTCGGACAGCTGACAACCTGTGACAGCTGACAACCAGTGCGCTGGGGGGGGGGTAGCCCGCCCCAAAAACCGGCGCCGGCCGCCGCCGCGGGGGGGGGGGGCAGCCCGCGGCGC
>NZ_JBHWIJ010000006.1:0-32570 GCF_042732255.1 Kitasatospora sp. NPDC059803
AAAACATAACAACCCTCTCCCCCCCCCCCCCCACCCCCGCCCCCCCCCCCCCTCGACGACCCAAGACCGATAGAAATGGGAGGAGCTCGAAAACTCCCGGTCGACAATCAGCTCCGCCACGAGTCGAGAGAGACGCTCGGGCCATCGGTGAGATAGCTGATCAGAGCGCCCCTGGTAGTGGAGACGAATTCCTCCGGTACGGCACCGACGCCGACCCACGCAACGTCCGAGTGCTTGGCGGGTTCCCCGTTCGCGAGCTCACCGGACCACCGGTGAGCCGCGAAAACGACGGTCAGGAAGCCGTTGGGAGCCTCGACGCCGCGAGCACCATGGATGACGTGGACAAGTTGCAAGTCCTCGGGAGCAACGACGAGCCCGGTCTCCTCCCTGAGCTCGCGAACCGCCGTCTCCGTGATCGGCTCGCCTGGTTCGCTCTTGCCGACCGGCAGATCCCACAGGCCCTGCGCGAACTTGGCCCTGGGCCCCCGCCGAAGCAGAACGACACGTTGAGCTTCAAGGTCATGGACGATGACGGCGGCGACCAGCAGAGTCATCGACTCCGTAGCGGGATTGAGAGCAGTCATCTGATCGGCGGTCGGCTGAGCCACGTCGGTCGGGTCCTTCCTGCGGTACGGCTGTCATGTCAGTGCCTCGCGTGTCCGGCGTTCCAGATCTACGGCTCCAGGAACACCACGTCTACGGTAGATCGCCAAGCACGGGCGGATTGAGGAAATCGCCTTTCTCGTCCGGTCCGAGGTCATGCCGGCCATGAGGTCGAGCGCACGCCCCCAGGCTGCGACCGCCTCGTCCGCTCGGGCTTGAACAGCCAAGCTGTCACCCAGATCTGCGTAGGTGAGGGCGTGAACCCGCTTGTACTTCTCGGCATCCCAACGAATCAGCGCGGCACGGTGCTGCTGTTCGGTTCCTGCGTGGTCCCCGAGGTCGGTGAGGGTTCGAGCAGTGTGGCTGGCGACAGTACCGACCGCAGGGCCGCTGACGAATGAGAAACTGGGCTGAGGGTCGCCATCTCGAACGAGGGCGTTCTCCGCGGCGAGGAGCGCCTTGGCTGCGGAGGACTTGTCACGGGTGGCGGCGAAAGCACGAGCGTGAGTGATGTGAAGAAGCGCCTCGGTCCTTCCATCCACCCGACCAACGCTCCGAGCGAGTGCATTCTCGATCAGCGCCGCACAGTGGTGGGGCTGCTTGAGACTGAGCGCCTGATGGGCCAGGGTCCGCATCATCCATCCGGCGTGACCATGGGGGTCCGACTCCACAGCGAGTTGGTAACCGACCTGGTAGTAGCGCTGGGCAGCGCCTTCTTGGCCGAGGTCGTGGTGTTTCCATCCAGCAAGGTAGGCAAGTTCGGCCACGGCTCCGAAGGCGTGCCGCCGCGTGCTTTCGTTGGGGAAGCGGCCGTTGAGCATCGGGGCTGCAGTGTCGGCCAGGTAAGCGGTCACGGTGGTCAGCCCGTGCCCGCCGCCGAGTCGTTCGTCTGCCGCGCTGAACACGGCAGTGATCTGCCGAACGACCTCAACTTCTTCAACACCGATGCGGGCCAAGCCGGTCCGGGCCCTCATCAGGCGCGAAATCGGCTCAGGATCGTAGAGCAACGGCATGGCTACACCGGCAGTTGTGAATGCGGCGACGGCCAGAAAGGTGCGGCGCTCGACGTCTGCACGACCGAGATTGGCAACCGCCTCGACCGGATCACTACTCACCGCCAAGGACTCTTCCGGGGTGGCGAAGCCGAGTTCGGCAAGGGTGACCCGGCGCCCGGAGCGGCGGGAGAGCGCCTCGGCGATGTATTGGCCGACTTGCCCCGCCGGCTGCGCGCCGTTGATCCAGTGGGCCACGGCGGACTTGTTGGTGAGGAGCATCTCACCGTTCTCCGCACCGATGCACCGCACAGCACGGGCTAACGCCTCATAGGTCCATCCGCCCGCTGAAATCGTCTCCCTGAGGCGGTGATTGGGTTCCCTGCGTGTGGCCACGATCGATCCCCTGAGGTCGGGCTGTAAACCGCGTAAACCACTCTACGTGTCGACAGGTATACCGATCGTGCTGTTGGGCCGGTTCACTGGATTCGAGCCTGCCAGGGCCTCTGAGTCCTGTCGCTCTGAAGGTCGAACCACAGTGCGGTTGCTCATCGCCGCACCGATCAACGCCCCAGTCCGGGAGGGCTGATGAACACCGACGACTGCGTTGTGCTCCCGATGCCGAAGTCCCAGAAGGTGCAACCGACCACGGCTGCGGTGAGATCCGCCCGGCTGTGGGTGATGCGTGCGGCTCGGTCCTGGCCGGAACTCCTCTCCGAGAAGTCGCTGCGCGATGTGGAGTTGTGCACCGCCGAGTTGATCACCAACGCCGTTGAGCACACCGGAAAGCGCTGCCGCGTCACGGTCCGGTGGACTGGGGTCCGTCTCCGGGTCGAGGTCGCGGACAGGAGTCCGCAGCCGCCGGTGAGGAGCGCGGCGGGCGACATGGCCACCGGCGGCCGCGGCCTGCTCCTGGTGGAGGCGCTGACCCACTCCTGGGGCTGGTACCCGGCGGAGGAGGGCAAGGTGGTCTGGTTCGAGGCGGCACCCGACCAACTCGCGACGGGGGACTCGCGGCTCGCCGCACCAGCCATCGCGACTCATGCTCACGCCCAGCCGGAAGTCGCGGTGAGCGCTCCTTCCGCCTCGCCTCGTTACGAGATCCGCCTGATCGACTCCCGAAGCCCCCACTTCTTCCTGCTGGAGTGCTGGGGGATCTACGACCGCGAACAGCACGAGTACGTGCGCGTTCCGGGTTCCTCGGACCGGATCAGGCGCTTCTACACCAAGTCGGCCGCCGAGTCCCAGCTGCGCCACTCAGGCACCCTGACGGTCGAGGAGGAGAAGTGCACAGCCTGATCGCAAGTCCGTTCCTCAAGAGCTTCGTTGTGCTGCGACCGGGCCGGCTGGAGGGCATCGAGCTGCCCGAACGACGGTTCCGGGAGCTGGAGCATTCCCACGACTCCGAGGCCAACCTCCCATTCTGGCTCGCGCACGCCGCCCGTACCCGCTGGGGCGCCGAACTGGCGATCCGGCCGACGAGTGAAGCCGTCCTGGTCCGCGACGCCCCGGTGTACGGGCACAGCCGTGCGAGCTGGGAGATCAACCTCGGCTGCGACCTGGACTGTGAGCACTGCTACCTCGGAGAGAAGCGATTCGCCGGCCTGGACGAAAAGGGCAAGCGCCGTCTGCTGCTGACCCTGCGGGACGCCGGGATCCTCTGGCTCCAGATCACGGGGGGCGAGGCGCTGATCGACCCCCACTTCGCGGCTTCGTGCCGGCTCGCGCACGATCTGGGAATGATGGTCGAGGTCCTGACGAACGGCACGCGACTGTCGAGCCCCGCAGCCCTGGAAGCGCTCGCCGCCAGCAGGCCGTACAGGGTCACGGTCTCCCTCTACGGCGCGACCGCAGAGACGTACGACTCGTTCACCCGACGTCGAGGCGCCTTCAAACGGGTCACGCGCGGACTGGCCGCCGGAATCACGGCCGGCCTTCCCCTGCAACTGGCGTTGATCGTCACCGCGCAGAACGCGCACGAGCTCTCCCGGATGCATGGGATGGCGGACGAACTCGGGCTCCCCTGCAAGGAGTACACCCACATGTCGCCGACGATCTACGGCGGCGCCGAATCGCTTGCATCCCAGTCGCCCGCTCATCTGAGGCCGCTCGAACGGTTCACGGGCTGCAACGCGGGACACACGTTCCTCCACGTCGACCCGCACGGAAGGGCCTCGATCTGCAAGGTCGGCCGCGATGAGCAGATCGATCTCATGGCCGAGGGCGTCCAAGGCCTCGCCCGGCTCGGCGGAATCGCCGACCGCCTCATGCTTCGCACCGGTGGCTGCTCCGGCTGCCAGCTCTCCGCCGACTGCTCGGTCTGCCGACCTCTGGCCAAGCGCTACCAGGAGGCGAAGGCACCACTGAACACCTACTGCCAGCACGGACAGAAAGGAAGCACAGCATGACCGCTGTCATGGTCGAGATCACCACCACCCGGCGCGAGGACGACGACGAGACGCTGGGGTTCATCGACGACATGGAGGACTTCGGCGCGGACGCCCTCCCCGGGTGCAACGACGACAACCCGTACCGGTAGGGCGCAACCCCAGAGGCCGACGGCTGCGGTGCCGTCGGCCTCCGGGGTGCCTCTGGGAGCCTGTGAGCCGTGAACACCACCCGCCTTCACTGGGCAGACCTGCCCGGCTCCGTGCACCGGGCTGTCGCCGCCCGCCTCGGGACGCCGGTCCTTGCCGCGCAGACCGTCTCGGCCGGTTTCAACTCCGAGATCGCCGCCAGACTCAGCACCGCCAGGGGCGCCGTCTTCGTCAAGGGGATGCAGCTGAGTCACCCACGCGTGTGGACGCAGCGACGTGAGAGGGAGGTCAACCGCTACGTGGAAGGCCTTGCCCCCACCGTCCTCTGGCACCTGGACGTCGACGGCTGGAGCCTCATCGCGTTCGAGCACGTCGAAGCCCGCCACGCCGACTACAGCGAAGCCAGGGACCTGGAGCTGATGGTCGACACCCTCAGCCGGCTCGGCAGTACCCCGTGCCCCCCGATCGAGCTGCGCCGTGCCGAGCAGCGATGGGCCGCCTACGTGGACGACCTCGAGGTGCTGTCCCGGTTCGGCGGCAACCACCTGCTGCACACGGACCTGAATAACGAGAACGTCCTGATCCGCGAAGACCGTGCGCTTCTGGTCGACTGGGCGTGGGCCACCCGGGGAGCGCCCTGGATCGACCCGGCCCTGTGGGTGGTCTGGTTGATCGCTGCGGGCGGCCACAGCCCGGCTGCGGCGGAAGCGTGGGCCGCCAGGGTCCCGGCCTGGCAGACCGGCGACCCGACCGTGGTGGACGTCTTCGCGCGGGCTCAGGCCCGGATGTGGGCGGAGATCGCCGGAGACGATCCGGACCCGTGGACTGCCGGGCTGAACCGGGCGGCTCAGCAGTGGGCCCGTTTCCGGGGGCGCGGCTGAGGTCTCCGGCCGCTCCCCGGCTGCGGATGTCAGTGGGTGGGTGCAGACTCGCAGAGGGTCGGGGAGGGTGCGTGCGCGCGCCTGACGGAACCGGCCTGGTCACGTCTTCCGTCGAAGGGGCACCACCTCATGCTCACCACCGACTTTCCGACCGGCGCGCCCTGCTGGATCGACCTCGGCAGCCCGGACATCCCCGCCACGGCCGAGTTCTACGGCAAGGTGTTCGGCTGGACGTTCCGGTCCGGCGGCCCGGAGGCGGGCGGCTACGGCTTCTTCCAGTTGGACGGCAGGACGGTCGGCGCGGTCGGCCCGCTCGACGAGGGTGACCAGCCGATCTGGACGACGTACTTCCATGCCGCCGACGTGCATGCCACGGCGAAGGCCGCCGAGCAGGGCGGCGGCTCGGTGCTGGTGCCGCCGATGGACGTCATGGGCGAGGGGTGGTTCGCCCAGTTCGCCGACCCGCAGGGGGCCAGGTTCGCGGTCTGGCAGCCGGGCAAGACCGCCGGTCTGGAGGCCGTGTCGGAGGACGGCGCGCTGGTCTGGTCCGAGCTCCACACTTCGGACCAGAGCGCCGGGGTCGGCTTCTACCAGGCGCTGTTCGGCTGGCGGGTGGAGAAGTTCGAGCCGGCTCCGGGCATGGACTACCGGGTGATCTCGACTTCCGAGGGCGACCAGCAGGCCACGGCCTTCGGCGGCATCGCCCCGACGATGCAGCCGGGCCAGCCCTCCGCCTGGACGCCGTACTTCGCCGCCGACGACGTGGACGCGGTGATCGCGAAGGCGACGGCGGCCGGCGGCTCGGTGCTGATGCCCGCCGAGACCGTGCCGAACGTCGGTCGGCTGGCCTGGCTGGCGGACCCGCACGGTACGCCGTTCGCGCTGATCAAGGGCGAGCCGCCGCAGGCCTGAGACAGAAGGCCTGAGAACGCGCAAGGCCTGAGAACGCGGGAGGGCCCGCCGTTCCGAAGCCGGAACAGCGGGCCCTCAAGCCGTACGGCCGGTCACCGCACCGGGTGCCCGGCCTCCCGCAGCGCGTCCTTGACCTGCCCGATCCGCAGGTCCCCGAAGTGGAAGACGCTCGCGGCGAGCACCGCGTCCGCACCCGCCTCGACGGCCGGCGCGAAGTCGGCGAGCTTGCCGGCGCCGCCGGAGGCGATGACGGGCACGGAGACGGTCTTGCGGACGGCCCGGATCATCTCCAGGTCGTAGCCGTCCTTGGTGCCGTCGGCGTCCATCGAGTTGAGCAGGATCTCGCCGGCGCCGAGTTCGGCCGCGCGCCCGGCCCATTCGACGGCGTCGAGGCCGGTGCCCTTGCGCCCGCCGTGGGTGGTGACCTCGTAGCCGGACGCGGTCTCGGTGCCGGGGGGGCAGCGCCGGGCATCGACGGACAGCACCAGGACCTGCCGCCCGAACCGCTGGGCGATCTCGCGGACCAGTTCCGGCCTGGCGATGGCGGCGGTGTTGACGCCGACCTTGTCGGCGCCGGCCCGCAGCAGCTTGTCGACGTCCTCGACGGCGCGGATGCCGCCGCCGACGGTGAGCGGGATGAAGACCTGTTCGGCGGTGCGGCGGACCACGTCGTAGGTGGTTTCCCGGTCGCCGGAGGAGGCGGTGATGTCGAGGAAGGTCAACTCGTCGGCGCCCTCGGCGTCGTAGAGCTTGGCCATCTCGACCGGGTCGCCGGCGTCGCGCAGGTTCTGGAAGTTGACGCCCTTGACCACCCGCCCGGCGTCGACGTCCAGGCAGGGGATGACACGTACGGCGAGGGTCACGGCTGTTTGCCTTCCAGGGTCTTTGCCAGCCCGGATCGATAGGCGTCGAGCTCGATCTCGACCATCATCCGGGAGTCGATCAGCCCGTCGACCACCACCATGGTGGCCACCGGGCGGGCGGCGTCGAAGAGTTGGTGGTGGGCGCGGCCCACCTCGTCGGCGTCGCGGACGTGGGTGATGTACATCCGGGTGCGGACCACGTCGTCCGCCGTCAGACCGTACGCGGCGAGGGCGTTGAGCCCGACGCCGAACGCGGCGAGGGTCTGCCGGTAGGGGTCTCCCTCGTGCTCGATCCGGCCGTCCACCCAGGCGGTGGAGCCGGCCACGTGCACGTGGTCTCCCGCGGCGACCGCCCGCGAGTAGCCGAACTGGTCCTCCCAGGGGGAGAATCCGCCGACCCTGCCACGTACGATCCGACGTTCCGTCATCCTGAAACCGCCTCCAGGGCCTCTTCGAGGGTGAACTTCTGCTCGTAGAGTGCCTTGCCCACGATGGCGCCCTCGACACCCGCACCGACCAGGCCGGCGATGGCGCGCAGGTCGTCGAGCGAGGAGACGCCGCCGGAGGCGACGACGGGGCGGTCGGTGGCGGCGCAGACGTCGCGCAGCAGCTGCAGGTTGGGGCCGGTCAGGGTGCCGTCCCGGTTGACGTCGGTGACGACGTAGCGGGCGCAGCCCTCCTGGTTGAGCCGCTCCAGCACCTCGAAGAGCTGGCCGCCGTCGCGGGTCCAGCCGCGGCCGCGCAGGGTGGTGCCGACGACGTCCAGGCCGACGGCGATCTTGTCGCCGTGCTCGGCGATGGCCTTGGCGACCCACTCGGGGGCTTCCAGGGCGGCGGTGCCGAGGTTGACCCGGGTGCAGCCGGTGGCGAGCGCGTTGGCGAGCGACTCGTCGTCGCGGATGCCGCCGGACAGCTCGACCTTGATGTCGAGGCGGCCGGTGACCTCGCGCAGCAGCTCGTAGTTGGTGCCGGTGCCGAAGGCGGCGTCGAGGTCGACCAGGTGCAGCCACTCGGCGCCGGCGTTCTGCCAGGCGAGGGCGGCGGCGAGCGGTTCGCCGAAGGAGGTCTCGGTGCCGGACGCGCCCTTGACCAGGCGGACGGCCTGGCCGTCCCGGACGTCGACGGCGGGAAGCAGTTCGAGGCGGCTCATAGTCACAACTCTTCCAAGCTCAGAGGGTGTTGACCCAGTTGGTCAGGAGGGCGGCGCCGGCGTCGCCGGACTTCTCGGGGTGGAACTGGGTGGCCCAGAGCGGGCCGTTCTCGATGGCGGCGACGAAGGGCTGCCCGTGGGTGGCCCAGGTGACGAGCGGGGCGTGGATCCGTGCGCTGTGGGTCTCCAGCTCCCAGTGCCGCACACCGTAGGAGTGCACGAAGTAGAAGCGGCTCTGCGGGTCGAGGCCGGCGAACATCCGGCTGCCCTCGGGCACGTCGACGGTGTTCCAGCCCATGTGCGGGATGACGGGGGCGTCCAGCGGCTCGACGACGCCGGGCCACTCGTCGCAGCCGGCCGTCTCCACGCCGTGCTCGACCCCCTTCTCGAAGAGGATCTGCATGCCGACGCAGATGCCCATGACGGGGCGGCCCCCGGCGAGCCGGCGGCCGATGATCCAGTCGCCCCGGACGGACTTCAGGCCGCGCATGCAGGCCTCGAAGGCGCCGACGCCGGGGACGAGCAGGCCGTCCGCGTTCATCGCGGTGTCGTAGTCGGAGGTGACGGTGACGTCCGCCCCGGTCCGTTCGAGCGCGCGCTGCGCGGAGCGGAGGTTGCCCGACCCGTAGTCGAGGACGACGACGTTCTTGCCCATGTTCAGGTGTCCAGTCTCTCTACGTGTCCGGAGCTCACGTGTCCAGAGCCCATGTATCCGGCGTCCATGCGGCTAGAGGCGCATGATGCCGGAGGCCAGGCACATGACCGAGCCGAACGCGAGCACCAGGATGACGCCCTTGGGCAGCTTCTGCTTCCAGAACGAGATCACGCCGCCGGCCAGGAAGAGGCCGACGAAGATGAGGGCGAGGGTCGCCTTGCTCACAGTGCACCCTTGGTCGAGGGGAGGATTCCGGCCGCGCGCGGGTCGCGCTCGGCGGCGTAGCGCAGGGCTCGGGCGAGCGCCTTGAACTGGCATTCCACGATGTGGTGGGCGTTGCGCCCGTACGGCACGTGGACGTGCAGGGCGATCTGTGCCTGGGCCACGAAGGACTCCAGGATGTGCCGGGTCATCGTGGTGTCGTACGAGCCGATCATCGGCGCCATGTGCTCGGGCTCGGTGTGCACCAGGTACGGCCGGCCGGAGAGGTCCACGGTGACCTGGGCGAGCGACTCGTCCAGCGGCACCGTGCAGTTGCCGAAGCGGTAGATGCCGACCTTGTCGCCGAGCGCCTGCTTGAAGGCGGCGCCGAGCGCGAGGGCGGTGTCCTCGATGGTGTGGTGGGTGTCGATGTGCAGGTCGCCGTCGGTCTTGACGGTGAGGTCGAAGAGACCGTGGCGGCCGAGCTGGTCGAGCATGTGGTCGTAGAACCCGACGCCCGTGGAGATGTCGGTCTTCCCGGTGCCGTCGAGGTCGATCTCGACCAGGACCGCGGTCTCCTTGGTGGTGCGTTCGACGCGTCCGATGCGGGACATACGGGTTACAGCTCCTTGATCACTGTTCGAACGGCGTCCAGGAAGGCGTCGTTCTCTGCGGGCGTGCCGGCGGTGACGCGCAGCCACCCGGGGACGCCGTTGTCACGGACCAGGACGCCCTGGTCGAGGATGGCCTGCCAGACGGCGTGGGTGTCGGCGAAGCGGCCGAACTGGACGAAGTTGGCGTCCGAGTCGGTGACCTCCAGGCCGAGCCCGCGCAGCGCGTCGACCAGCCGGTCGCACTCCGCCTTGAGCCGGCCGACGTACCCGAGCAGGGTGTCGGTGTGCTCCAGGCAGGCCAGCGCGGTGGCCTGGGTGACGGACGACAGGTGGTACGGCAGGCGGACCAGCTGCACCGCGTCCACCACGGCCGGGTCGGCGGCCAGGTAGCCCAGGCGCAGCCCGGCCGCGCCGAAGGCCTTGGACATGGTGCGGGAGACCACCAGGTTGGGGCGGCCCTCGATGAGCGGCAGCAGCGAGGCCCGGTGCGAGAACTCGACGTACGCCTCGTCGACGACGACCAGGCTGGGCCCGGCGGCCTGCGCGGCCTCGTACAGCCGCAGCACGGTGTCGGCAGCGACGGCGGTGCCGGTCGGGTTGTTCGGCGAGCAGATGAAGACCACGTTCGGCCGGTGCTCGGCGATCGCGCCGAGGGCGGCGTCCAGGTCGATGGTGAAGTCGTCGTTGCGCGGGCCGGAGATCCACTCGGTGCCGGTGCCCCGGGAGATCAGCGCGTGCATCGAGTAGGAGGGCTCGAAGCCGAGCGCGCTGCGGCCGGGGCCGCCGAAGGTCTGCAGCAGCTGCTGGAGCACCTCGTTGGAGCCGTTGGCGGCCCAGACCTGCTGCCGGGTGACGGCGAAGCCGGTGGTCCGGCCGAGGTACGCGGCGAGGCCTTCGCGCAGTTCGACGGCGTCCCGGTCGGGGTAGCGGTTGAGGTTGCGGGCGGCCTCGGCGACGCGTTCGGCGATCCGGGCGACCAGCTCCTCGGGGAGCGGGTACGGGTTCTCGTTGGTGTTCAGCTGGACGGGCACGTCCAGCTGCGGCGCGCCGTACGGGGACTGGCCGCGCAGCTCGTCGCGGATGGGGAGGTCGTCGATCCGAGTCACCCGAGTCGCACCAGCCTCAGAAGTAACAGGAGTCACAGGAGTCACAGAAGAAGTAACAGCAGTCACGATCCCGGCACCGTCCAGTCGAAGCGCGCCTTGATCGCGTCGCCGTGCCCGGGCAGGTCCTCGGCGTTGGCGAGGTTGACCACGTGCGCGGCGACGTCGGCGAGCGCGTCCCGGTCGTACTCGACGACCTGGACGCCGCGCAGGAAGGTCTGCACGGACAGGCCGGAGGAGTGGCAGGCGCAGCCGCCGGTGGGCAGCACGTGGTTGGAGCCGGCCGCGTAGTCGCCCAGCGAGACCGGGGTCCAGCGGCCGATGAAGACGGCGCCCGCGTTGACGACCTTGGCGGCCGCCGCGTGCGGGTCCCGGGTCTGGATCTCCAGGTGCTCGGCCGCGTAGGCGTTGACCACGGCGAGGCCCTGCTCCAGGTCGTCGACCAGGATGATCCCGGACTGCCGGCCGCCCAGCGCCTCGGCGACCCGCTCGCTGTGCTTGGTCCTGGCGACCTGTACGGCGAGTTCCGCCTCGACCGCGTCGGCCAGCGCCGGCGAGTCGGTGACGAGCACCGAGCCGGAGGTCGGGCCGTGCTCGGCCTGGCTGATCAGGTCGGCGGCCACGTCGGAGGGCAGCGCGCCGTCGTCGGCGAGGACGGCGATCTCGGTCGGGCCGGCCTCCGAGTCGATGCCGATCCGACCGGCGAAGAAGCGCTTGGCGGCGGCCACGTAGATGTTGCCGGGGCCGGTGACCATGTTGACCGGCGCGCACTCCTCGGTGCCCAGCGCGAACATCGCCACGGCCTGGGCGCCGCCGACGGAGTACACCTCGTCCACGCCGAGCAGCGCGCAGGCCGCCAGGATGGTCGGGTGGACGCGGCCGTCGAACTCCTTCTGCGGCGGGGACGTCACGGCGATGCCCTGGACGCCCGCCTCCTGGGCCGGCACCACGTTCATCACCACGGAGGACGGGTAGACGGCCAGCCCGCCCGGCACGTACAGGCCGACGCGCTCCACGGGCACCCAGCGCTGGGTGACGGTGCCGCCCGGCACCACCCGGGTGGTGTGCTCGGTGCGGCGCTGGTCGGCGTGCACGGCGCGGGCCCGGCGGATCGACTCCTCCAGCGCGGCCCGCACCTTCGGGTCCAGCGTCTCCAGGGCCTCGGTCAGCTGCTCGGCCGGGACACGGGTCGACTCCAGCCGGACGCCGTCGAAGCGCTCGGTGATCTCGATCACGGCCGCGACCCCGCGATGGCGTACGTCCTCGGCGATCGGCCGCACCTTCTCCAGGGCGGCCGCCACGTCGAACTCGGCACGGGGCAGCAGGTCACGCGGGTCGTCCAGCGAGCCGCGGAGGTCGATTCGAGAGATCACGCCACCCAGTGTAAGGAGTGGCCGGAACCCCTGGTCCCGCATTTCAGTCCGTGATACGAAAGGCGAGACGACCGGGGGACGGGGAAAACCATGCTGGAGCACGCTCCGGAGGGCTGGACCGATACGGAGCGTGAGCTCTGGGAGGCCTTCCGTCGCGGCAACGTCTTCGACCGGCGGAGTGGCGACGCCGCCACCGACGACCCGTTCGGGGACGCCGTCTGGGGCCCCGGCCGCACCGTCCGGGCCAGGGTGCTCGCCCATCTGCTGCTGGCCGGCCCGGCCGCCGCCACCGGGCGGGTCGCTTCGCTGCGGCTCAACGGCGTGCTGGTCACCGGCGCGCTCAACCTGGCCGGCGGCGCCATCGGCCACTACGTCGAGCTCCGCGAGTGCCGTTTCGAGCGCAAGATCCTCATCTCGGAGGCCTCGGCCTCGACGCTGCGCTTCGTCACCTGCCTGATCCCCCGCCTGGAGGCCTCCCGGCTCACCACCACCGGCGACCTCCATCTGGCCCGCTGCCGGATACCCGAGGGCGTACGGCTCACCGACGCCAAGGTCGGCACCGACCTGCTGCTCAACCAGACCATCCTGGGCGGCGACCGCTACGGCCGCGCGCTGTCCGCCGACGGCCTGGCCGTCCACCAGGATTTCGAGGCCGAACGCGTCGATGTGCAGGGCGAGTTGAGCCTGCGCACGGCCCGGATAGGCGGCCGGCTGTCGCTGCGCGGCGCCCAGCTGCACGCCGTCCCGCAGAACCGCACCTGCCTCAACGCCGTCCGGCTCACCGTCGGCCACACCCTCTACCTGACCAGCTCCGCCGACGGCGGCTGGTTCGGCTCCCGCAGCTACTACGGCTCCGGCTACGGCCAGAACCCGCCGCCCGGCGCCCCCAGCACCCCGTTCCGCGCCTTCGGCCGGGTCCGGCTCTCCGACGCCCGCTTCGAGAGCGCCTGCCTGATCTCCGGCGAGTTCCACCTGGAGGGTGACGACGAGCTCTCGCTGCGCCGCATCCACACCCCCGAGCTGCGGTTCACCTGCCGGGTCCGCCCCACCGGCACCGTCTCGCTCTCCCGCGCCCGGGTCGGCAACCTCGTCGACACCCCGGACGCCTGGCCGCGCGGGCGCCACCTGGGCCTGACCGGCTTCGTCTACGAGGTGCTGCGCCCGGTCGGGCCCTTCAGCGTCCAGCAGCGGATCGCCTGGCTGGAGGGCTCCGCGGTGGACTTCCAGCCCGAGTCCTACGAGCAGCTCGCCGCCGCCCTGCGCCGCGACGGCGCCGACGACGACGCCCGCGAGGTGCTGTACGCCAAGCAGCGCCGCCGCCACCGGACCCTCCCGCTGCCCGCCCGGATCTGGGGCCGGGTCCAGGACGCCACCGTCGGCTACGGCTACCGCCCCGGCCGGGCCGGCCTGTGGCTGCTGCTCGCCTGGGCGCTGGGCAGCGTCTGGTTCGCCACCCATCCGCTGGAGCCGCTGAAGGCCGACGAGCACCCGCACTGGAACCCGGTGCTGTACACGCTCAGCCAGCTGGTCCCGGTCGTCGAGCTCGGCCAGCAGGGCTGGAACCCCGGGGGCCTCAGCCAGTACGTCACCGCCGGGCTGGTGATCGTCGGCTGGCTGCTCGCCACCACCGTCGTGGCCGGCGCCACCCGCATGCTGCAACGGGGCTGACCGCCCCGGCGGGCCGCCCTCGGGCGCAACCCCGACGCGCCGCGACCGCGCGGGGAACTACGCTGTCCGCCGTGACAGAACGGCTCCCGCTCTTCCCGCTGAACAACGTGCTCTACCCGGGCCTCGTGCTGCCCCTGAACGTCTTCGAGGAGCGTTACCGCCGTCTCGTCGCCGACCTGCTCCAACTACCGGCCGACACGCCGCGCCGCTTCGGCGTGCTCGCCATCAAGGACGGCCGCGAGGTCTCCCCGGTCCGCCCCGACGAGGGCCCGGCCGGGCCGCTCGACGGCCTCGGCACCGCCACCGGGGACCCCCTGGAGGCGATGTTCCACATCGGCTGCGTCGCCGACGTCGCCTCCGTCCAGGAGCAGCCGGACGGCCGCTACGAGCTGCTGGTCACCGGCACCACCCGGTTCCGGCTCCGCTCGGCGGACGTCTCCGGCCCGTACCTGACCGGCGAGGCCGAACTCGTCGAGGAACAGCCCGGCGAAGGCTCCGGCGCCCTCGCCGCCGAGGTCGAGCGAGCCTTCCGGGTCTACCAGAAGCGCCTCGCCGGGGCCCGCGAGGCCAGCACGGTCGGGCGCCAGGAGCTCCCGGACGACCCGCAGGTGCTCTCCTACCTGGTCGCCGCCGCCTCGGTGTTCGAGACCCCGGTCAAGCAGCAACTGCTGGCCTGCCCCGACACCGCCCAGCGGCTGCGCACCGAACTCGACCTGCTGCGCCGCGAGAGCTCCGTGCTCAGCTGGCTGCCGTCGCTGCCCGCCGTCGACCTCACCCGCCAGTCGTTCAGCCCCAACTGATCCGGGAAGCCCGCACGCCGACCCGGAAAACCCGCACGCTGACCCGGGCAGCCCGCACGCTGATCCGGAAAACCCGCACGGCGAAGAAGGAGCCCCACATGGCGAAGAAGCCGAAGAAGGGCGGGCAGGGCACCCCCGCCACTGTCGCCCTGGAGACCGCCGCCGTCCCGTTCACCGTGCACGCCTACGAGCACGACCCGGCCGCCGCCTCCTACGGCGGCGAGGCCGCCGAGGTCCTGGGCGTCGCCGCCGAGCGGGTCTTCAAGACCCTGGTCGCCGACGTGGACGGCGTGCTCACCGTCGGCGTGGTCCCGGTCGCCGGGCAGCTCGACCTCAAGGCCCTCGCCGCCGCCGTCGGCGGCAAGCGCGCCGCCATGGCCGATCCGGCGGCCGCCGAGCGCAGCAGCGGCTACGTCCTCGGCGGCATCTCCCCGCTCGGCCAGCGCCGCCCGCTGCGGACCGTGGTCGACGCCAGCGCGCTCACCCACCCCACCGTCTACGTCTCCGGCGGGCGCCGCGGCCTGGAAGTCGAACTCTCCCCGGCCGACCTGGTCACCCTCACCGGCGCCCGCACCGCACCGATCGCTCGCTGACCCCGACTGCCGGGCCCACCCGCGGGTGGGCCCGGGCCTACGCGGTCAGCCCTGCCCGCGCTCCCCCGGCCGTGCAGCGTCCTCCGGCCGAACACCGTCGTCCGCCCGCACGGCGTCCTGCGGCCGCGCCGCGCCGTCCACCCACACAGCGCCGTCCGCGGGGGCCTGCGGCGCAGCCGCCCCGTACGGCCCGGCCCAGTACGGCGGCGGGTCCTCCTCGCGCTTGCCGAACGCCGCCGACAGCGCCAGCAGCACCACCATCGCCGCCATCGGCCACACCAGCAGCGCCCCCAGCGCGCCGAGGTCGATGCTCGCGTCGAAGTGCCCGCCGTTGCCGACCCGCCGGGCTTCGGCGATCAGGTCGTTGCTGGGGCCGAGCCACCGGCCGAGCCGCCAGGCGCCGACCGAGCCGAGGAGTCCGCCGACCATCAGTCCGAGCGCGACCGCGATGCCGCCGCCGCGCTGCCGGGTGGCCAGGAAGGCCCCGAGCGCGGTCAGGAGGCCGGCGCCGAGCGCGATCAGGGCGAAGACCGCGTCGGCCCCCGCCCGCTGTTCGCCTTCGGGGTCGGCGTAGAGGATGCGGTCGCCGTCCACGACCAGCGGCACCTTGGGCGCGAGCCAGACCCACAGCCCTGCCATCACCAGTCCGACCGCGATGCAGGCCAGTACCGTGCCCGCGCCGAGCCGCAGCTCGGGCAGCAGCCGCTCCTTGAGCGTGGGGCCCGGCGACTGCGCGACCGCGAGGCCGGCCGGCGGCGGGGTCCCGGCGTCGGGGGCGGGCGGCGGCGCGTACGGATCGGGGGTGATGTCCGGCACCGCGTCCGCGGCGGCGCGGGTGGGGTCCGGAGGTGTGTTCGGTACGGTCACAGGCCCCATCGTTTCACGATCGCGGCCGGGACGAGCCGCCGCCCGTGCCTCCCGGAACCCGAACCCCGCACCTCGCGGAGCCGGACCCCGGGCGACCCCCGGGACACCCCCTACCGGGAGACGGCCCGCCGGTAGGCCCAGGTGGCGATCGCCAGCGACACCACGCCGACGCCCGCGCAGACGGCGAGGTCGCCCGCGATCAGCGCCCAGTCCGGGTCGGGTTCGAACGTCCGGGCGAAGGCCTCGACGCCGTACGTGGAGGGCAGCAGGTCGCGCAGCCACAGGACGGGCTGCGGGAGGTGGTCGACGGGCAGCACGCCGAGCAGCAGCGCCGCCGACATGCCGAGCTGCCCGAGCATGGTGGCGATCTCCTGCCGGGGCGCGAGCAGCCCGCAGGCGGCCCCGAGCCCGGACAGGGCGGCTCCGGCGAGCGGGACGACGGCCAGCAGCACCCACAGCTGCCCGAGCGGCAGCCCGAACATCACGGCGCCGAAGGCCGCGGTGAGGACCGTCCCGGGCAGCGTGAACGAGGCGTAGGCGGCGGCCGCGCCGAGCACCACGGAGGCGGCGGGTACGGGCAGCGTCGCGTAGTGGTCGAGTCCGCCGGTGGCCCGCAGCTTCCCGAAGTACTGGGCGAGCAGGTTGAGGGCGACGAACGCCACCACCAGCACGCTGGACCCGGCGACCACGGACCGCGCGGCCGAGGTCTGCCCGGCGTCCACCACGCCCCGCATCATCACGAGGATGCCGACGGACTGGAAGGTGGCGACGAACAGCAGCGGGATCCGCGCCACCCGGGCCCGGGCGAGCTGCGCCCGGTAGACGGCGGCGAGGGCGGGCAGCAGCCGGGCCGCGGGGGCGAGCGGGGCGGGGGTGCCGCCGGTCGCGGGGGCGGTGGCCTGCGGCGGCACCGAGAGCAGCGTCACTTGGCCAGTCCTCCGTGGCGGCCCCCGAGCTTGAGGTAGGCGTCCTCAAGGCTCGGGGTGGCGAGGGTGAAGTCGTCGAGGGCGGCGAAGGCCGGGCCGGTGGTGACGGCGGCGACCAGTTCGCGGGCCTGTTCGGGGGTGGTGCGGACGGTCCAGCGGCGGCCGGTGCGTTCGGCCCGTTCGGCGAGTTCGGCGACGGCGGGGACGGCGAGCGGCGCCTCGTCCCGCCAGACCAGGTCGAGCCGGACGTCGCCGTCGACGAGGGCCTTGAGCCCGCCGGGGGTGTCGCAGGCGATGACCCGCCCGTCGTCGATGACGGCGACCCGGTCGAGCACGGTCTCGGCCTCGATGACGTTGTGGGTGACCAGCAGGACGGTGGCGCCGCGTTCGGTGCGGCGCCGGTCGACGGCGGTCCAGACGGCCCGCCGGGCGACGGGGTCCATGCCGGTGGTGGGTTCGTCGAGGACGAGCAGCGGCCGTTCCCCGACGAGGGCGGCGGCGACGCAGGCGAGCCGGCGCTGGCCGCCGGAGAGCTTGGCGAGCGGCCGCTGGGCGAGGGGTTCGAGCCCGAGTTCGGTGAGGACGTCGGCGGCTTCGGTACGGGCCTGGGCCCGGGTGAGGCCGCGCAGCCGTCCGGTGGTCTCGGCGGCGAGCGCGACGGTCAGTTCGTCGAGGGCGCTGGATTCCTGGCCGAGGTAGCCGAGCAACCGGGCGGCCCGTTCGGGGTGGCGGACGATGTCGTGGCCGAGGAGTTCGACGGATCCGGAGTCCGGCCGCAGCAGGCCGGTGAGCTGGCGGACGAGGGTGGACTTGCCGGCCCCGTTGGGTCCGAGCAGCCCGAAGATCTCGCCCTGGCGGACGGTGAGGCTGATTCCGTCGTTGGCCCGGATCTCGCCTGCGGAGGCTCCGCGCCCGGTGCGGTAGGTCCTGACGAGGTCGCGCACGGCGACGCACGGCGGGGTGTTCTGGGGTACTCGCCCTGCCGACTCGGTCACGACCGAAGACTTTACGCGTTCGCCCGGGCGAACCGGACAAGGGGGCCTGATCACCGAAAACCGGCACGCGGCCCGCCGGGTCCAACCCGGGCCGTGCGCCCGTCAGTCGTCCACGACGACCATCGATCCGCCGGGCACCCGCACCGCCAGTTCCTTCCAGAATCCGGCCCGGATGGCGTAGCGGTCGTGTTCGTCGATCTGGTCGTCCTTGTGCGCGAGCAGTCCGAAGCGGGCGGCGTAGCGGAGGAGTTCGCCGTCGACCCGGTGCGGGATGCGGGGGTAGTCGGGCCAGAGCACGGTGAGCCGTTCGACGTCGCCCAGCCGTTCGCTCCAGCGGCGGGCGAAGACCTGGCCGACTTCGTGGGCGTCGCCGCCGATGGAGGTGATGTCCTCCTCGCGGTCGGCCCAGCGCTGTTCGGCGGTGGTGAGGTGGGCGAGGGTGGGGAGGCTGTCGCCGGCGGTGACGGCGGGTTCGGGGGCGGGGCGGTCGACCCATCCGCGGTCGGAGGACCAGCGCAGGACGGGGCCGGCCTGTCCGGGGGCGCCCGTCGTGCCGACGGCCTGCCCGTTGGTGCCGTGCCCGTTCGCCTGCCCGTTCAGGAACCCGTTGCCGCCGTGCCCGTTGGCGCCGTGCCCGTTGACGAGCCCGTTGCCGCCGTGGCCGTTCGCGAGTCCGGTGCCGCCGTGCCCGTTGACGGCCGGGGCGACGGTGGGGGTGCGCCCGGCGAGGTCCTTGGGGGTGGGGACGACCTTGAGCGCGGCGGCCGGCTGGGACCGCCCGGCGCCTGGGACGGCCCCGACGACAGCGGCCCCGACGGCGGAGGCCCCGAGGGCAGCGGGCACGGCGGCAGCGGGCACGGCGGCCGGGGCGACGGCGGCCGGCTGGACGACCGGGGGCGCCACGACCGGCGCCGCGGCGGGTGCCACCACGGGCGGGGCGCCGGGCGGGGCGGCGAGGATCTTGGCGATCTCCTGGCGGGCGCCGGGCGCCGGGAAGACGTTGGCGTTGTCCCGGAGGCTGAAGGAGCCCTCGATCCACTCGCGGTCGAGCACTCTTCGCTCGTCGGCCTCGCCGACCAGGTCCTCGGACTGGTTGAAGTCGCCGTCCGCGGCCTGGAGCGCCCACAGGTGGACGGCCACGCCGTGTTCCTTGGCGGTCATCATGCCGGGCAGCAGGTCGCCGTCGCCGGTGATCAGGACGACGTCGGCGCAGGCCCGGTTGCGGGCGAGTTCGGAGAGTTCGGCGTGCATGGCGGCGTCGACGCCCTTCTGCACCCAGCGCCCTTCGGCGCGGGTGAGGGCGCCGAGCCGCACGGTGACGCGGGGCAGGACGCGCAGTCGGCGGTGTTCGGGCATCGGGCGCCGGTCGGGGGCGGCATCGAACCAGTAGATGCGCAGCAGCGGAAGCCCGGTCTCGGCTTCGGCACGTTCGCGCAGCGCGGTGATCAGCGCGGTGTGGTCGACGGTGACTCTGGAACGGGATGGGTCACCGGCGAGCAGGCTGGCGGCGGCGCCCAGCAGGTATCCGGCATCCACCAGGACGACACAGCGGTCCATCGCGCACCTCTTTCCACTCGCCCTCGTGTGGGGGTCGGGCCGGGTGGGCGCGGATCCGCCCGTCGTCCGGACGTGGTGGGGTGAGGGGCCCCCGTGGCCGCCCGATCGTTGGGTCACCTTTTCCCCCTGGTTCGCGCGCCGAACCTCGACGGATGTCGCGGTACCGCAACGGCAAGCCCAACGGAACGCAAAGGCGGGCCCCGTTCAACGACGGGGCCCGCCCTTGGTCACGCCGGGGAGTGCGAGCGGGCGCCCCCCGCGAGGTGCGAGCGCCCGCGGCCCGGCGGGGCCGGGTGTCAGCCCTTGAGCTCGGCGGCGACCAGCTCGGCCAGCTGGACGGCGTTGAGCGCGGCGCCCTTGCGCAGGTTGTCGTTGGACACGAACAGCGACAGGCCGTGCTCGACGGTCTCGTCGGCCCGGATGCGGCCGACGTAGCTCGGGTCCCGGCCGGCGGCCTGGAGCGGGGTGGGGATGTCGGACAGCTCGACGCCGGGGGCGGCGGCGAGCAGTTCGGCGGCGCGCTCGGGGCTGATCGGGCGCTCGAAGCGGGCGTTGATCTGGAGCGAGTGGCCGGAGAAGACCGGGACGCGCACGCAGGTGCCGGCGACCTTGAGGTCCGGGATGCCGAGGATCTTGCGGCTCTCGTGGCGGAGCTTCTGCTCCTCGTCGGTCTCGTTGGAGCCGTCCTCGACGATGGAGCCGGCCAGCGGCACCACGTTGAAGGCGATCGGGCGCTGGTAGACCTTGGGCTCGGGGAACTCGACGGCGGAGCCGTCGTGGGCGAGCGCGGCGGCGCCGTCGACGACCTTGGCGGCCTGGTCCTGGAGTTCGGCCACGCCGGCCACGCCGCTGCCGGAGACGGCCTGGTAGGTGGAGACGACGAGCGCGGCGAGGCCGGCCTCCTCGTGCAGCGGGCGCAGCACGGGCATGGCGGCCATGGTGGTGCAGTTCGGGTTGGCGATGATGCCCTTGGGCCGGTCGGCGATGGCGCCGGGGTTGACCTCGGAGACGACCAGCGGGACGTCGGGGTCGCGGCGCCAGGCGGAGGAGTTGTCGATGACGACGGCGCCGGCCGCGGCGGCCTTGGGGGCGAGGGCCTTGGAGGTGGAGCCGCCGGCCGAGAAGATCACGATGTCCAGGCCGGTGTAGTCGGCCGTGGCCGCGTCCTCGACGGTGACCTCGGTGCCCTGCCAGGGCAGGGTGCGTCCGGCCGAGCGGGCCGAGGCGAACAGCCGCAGCTGCTCGACCGGGCCCAGTCCGCCTTCACGACCAGCGCGCTCCGCCAGGATCTCGCGGACCACTGCGCCGACCTGGCCGGTGGCCCCGACAATGCCGATCTTCATTCCGACTACTCCTCTGGATGGTGCTGTCTACAGCCGCACTCTGCCCATCATGCCTTGTCACGAGGGTGCGGCGGCCTGGTGTTCCACGGTGTGAGAGCGGCTAGTGGTCCAGACCACTCACGAGCTTCAGCGCCGCCTCGACCTCCGCCCCGCCGGCCGGCAGCAGCGGCAGCCGGACGTCCGGGGTGGGGATCCGGCCCTGGGCGTGCAGCACGCCCTTGATCACCGTCGGGTTCGGCGCGGCGAAGGCGGCCAGCGCCAGCCCGGTGAGCCGGTGCCCGAGCGCCCGGGCCCGGGCGGCGTCCCCGGCCTGCCAGGCCTGCGTCAGCTCGACGAACCGGGCGGTGGCCAGATGGGCGGAGGCGAGGATGCCGCCGGCCGCGCCGAGCGCCAGCAGCGGGGACAGGAAGGCGTCCTCCCCGGTCAGCACCGCGAAGTCGGCGGGGGCGGCGGCGAGCAGTTCCACCGCCGCCTGGTCCACTCCCCCGGTCGCGTACTTGACGCCCACCACGCCGTCCAGCGCGGCGAGTTCGAGCAGCGCGGCGGCGGACAGCTGCTGCCCGGTGCGGTACGGGATGTGGTAGACGACCAGCGGCAGCGGGCTGCTCCCGGCGAGCGCCCGGAAGTGCGCGACCGTCCCGGCCTCGCCCGGCCGCAGGAACGCCGGGACGGTGACCAGCGCGGCCGCGGCCTGCGGCACCCGCTTGCCGAGCGCGGCCAGCGACTCGGCGGTGGAGCGGGTGTCGCCGCCGTGCGCGCCGACGGTCAGGAGGGCCCCGCGGGCGGCGCAGGCGGCCGCGGCGGTCTCGACCACGGCCCAGCGCTCGTCCTCGCTCAGCGCGGCGGGCTCGCCGGTGGTCCCGAGGGCGACCAGCCCGGCCGCACCGGCCTCCAGCAGCTCGGCGGCGAGCACGGCGAGGGCGTCCAGCGCGACCGTGCCGTCCGCGGCGAAGGGCGTGATCAGGGGGACGTGGATGCCGGTGAGTTCCATGGTCACGATCCTGCGGCCCGCCGATCACCCAGGTCCAGTTCACATTCGTGATGCTTCTCGTAAGCTGAGCCGATGCTCGACGTCCGACGCCTGCGCCTGCTGCGCGAACTCGCCCACCTCGGCACCATCGCCGCCGTCGCCGAGGCGCTCTCCTTCAGCCCTTCGGCGGTGTCCCAGCAGCTGTCCGTCCTGGAGAAGGAGGCGGGCGTCCCGCTGCTGGAGCGGACCGGGCGGCGGGTCGCGCTCACTCCGGCCGGGCGCAACCTCGTCCGGCACGCCGAGGCGGTACTCGCCCTGCTGGAGCAGGCGGGCGCCGAACTCGCCCACGCCCGACGGGGGTTGGCCGGCCCGCTGCGGATCGGCACCTATCCGTCGGCGGCCCGCGCGATCATCCCGTCGGTGCTGGGCGAGCTGGCCGCCTGGCACCCGGGCCTGGAGCCGATGGTGACGGAGGTGGATCCGGCGGGCGTCGCGGCGGCGCTGCGCGCGGGCGAGCTGGACGTCGCCCTGGTGCACGAGTACGACCTGGTCCCGGCCGATCCGGAGCCGGGCCTGGCGGTGACCCGTCCGGTGTTCACCGAGCCGATGTACCTGGCGGCCCGTAGTCCGGGCACGGTCGCCGAGCAGCGCGGCGCGCCGTGGATCATGGCCCCGCCGGGCACGCTCTGCCACAGCATGGCCGTCCGGGCCTGCGAGGCCGCCGGGTTCGCGCCCCGGATCCGGCACCAGATCGACGACTTCGCGACCGTCCTGGCCCTGGTCGCGGCCGGCCAGGGCGTGGCCCTGGTCCCGCAGCTGGGCGCCGCGCAGCCCCCGCCCGGCGTGGTCCTCACCCGGCTGCCGATGTACCGCCGCACCCGGGCCGCCTTCCGCGCGGGCGCCGGTTCCCACCCGGCCATCTCGGCCTTCGTCTCCGCCCTGCACACGGCCGTCCCCCCAGGCCTGGGCGGGCACGGCTGATCCCCCGGGCCTCGCTAAGAGGCACGGGGGATCAGGCGCACGTCAGCCCGCCAGGCAGCTCGGCCCGAGCAGCTGCTTGAGGTCCCCGAACAGCGCCGGGTCCGACTTCACCCGGTGCCGGTCCAGCCGCAGCACGGTCGTCTTGTTGCGGCTCTCCAGCCGCACCCGGACCTCCGTGGTGCCCCGGTGGCTGCCCAGCACCTCGCCGAGCCGGGCGATCAGCGGCGGGGTGATCTTCACGCTCGGGATGTTGATGATGATCGGCGCCTCGGCGTGCGCGTTCGACAGGTCCGGGACGGTCAGCTCCATCCCCATCAGTCGCGGCACGTCCTCCCGCTTGTCCAGCTTGCCGCGCACGAACACCACGGCGTCCTCGACGAGTTGGGCCGAGACCAGCTGGTAGCTGGCGGGGAAGAACATGCAGTCGATCGAGCCCGCGAGGTCCTCGACGGTCGCGATCGCCCAGGCGTTGCCCTGCTTGGTCATCTTGCGCTGGAGGCCCGAGATGATGCCGCCGATGGTGACGATGGTGCCGTCGGGCCGTTCGGCGAGGTCGGCCACCGCGCAGTCGGCCTTGTCGGCGAGCACGTGCTCGATGCCGTGCAGCGGGTGCGAGGAGACGTACAGGCCGAGCATCTCGCGCTCCTGGGTGAGCAGGAAGGACTTCTCCCACTCCTCCTCGGAGAAGACGACGTCGAGGCCGAAGCTGGGCTCGTCGGAGACGGCGTCCCCGCCGAACAGGTCGAACTGGCCCTCGGCCTCCTTGCGCTTGACCCCGACGACGTTGTCGATCATCGGCTCGAACTGCGCGCTGAGGCCCTTGCGGGTGTGCCCGAGCGAGTCGAAGGAGCCCGCCTTGATCAGCGATTCGACGGTCCGCTTGTTGCAGACCACCGACTCCACCTTGTCGAGGAAGTCCGGGAAGGAGCTGAACTTCCCCTTCGACTTGCGGGTGCGGATCATCGAGTCGACGACGGGGCCGCCGACGTTGCGGATCGCGGTGAGGCCGAACCGGACGAGCGTGTCACCGTGCGGGGTGAAGTCCGAGTCCGACTCGTTGACGTCCGGCGGCAGCACCTGGATGCCCATCTTGCGGCACTCGTTGAGGTAGATCGCCGACTTGTCCTTGTCGTCCTTGACGGACGTCAGCAGGCCGGACATGTACTCGGCCGGGAAGTTCGCCTTGAGGTAGGCCGTCCAGTACGAGACCAGCCCGTACCCGGCGGTGTGCGCCTTGTTGAACGCGTAGCCGGAGAAGGGGACCAGGACGTCCCACACCGCCTGGATCGCCGCGTCCGAGTAGCCGTGGTCCCGGCAGCCCTTCTGGAAGGGCACGAACTCGGCCTCCAGGATCTCCTTCTTCTTCTTGCCCATGGCCCGGCGCAGCAGGTCGGCCTGGCCGAGCGAGTAGCCGGCGAGGATCTGGGCGGCCTTCTGCACCTGCTCCTGGTAGACGATCAGGCCGTACGTCGGCTTGAGGATCTCCTCCAGGGGCTTCTCCAGCTCCGGGTGGATCGGGGTGATCTCCTGCTGGCCGTTCTTGCGCAGCGCGTAGTTGGTGTGCGAGTTGACGCCCATCGGGCCCGGTCGGTACAGCGCGAGGACGGCGGAGATGTCTTCGAAGTTGTCGGGCTTCATCAGCCGCAGCAGCGAGCGCATGGGGCCGCCGTCGAGCTGGAAGACGCCGAGCGTGTCGCCGCGTGCCAGCAGTTCGTAGGTCGGCTTGTCGTCCAGGGGCAGATCAAGCAGGTTGATCTTGATGCCCTTGTTCTTCTCGATCGCCTTGACGGCGTCGTCCATGATCGTCAGGTTGCGCAGGCCGAGGAAGTCCATCTTGAGAAGGCCGAGGCCCTCGCAGGTGGGGTAGTCGAACTGCGTGATGGTGACGCCGTCGGTGTGCCGGGTCCAGACCGGGATGTGGTCGGTCAGCGGCTCGGCGGACATGATGACGCCGGCCGCGTGCACGCCGGGCTGGCGGATCAGGCCCTCGATGCCGCGCGCGGTGTCGATGACCTTCTTCACGTCCGGGTCGCTCTCGTACAGCCCCCGGATCTCACCGGCCTCGCTGTAGCGCGGGTGGCTGTTGTCCGTGATGCCGGACAGCGGGATGCCCTTGCCCATCACGTCCGGCGGCATCGCCTTGGTGATCCGGTCGCCCATCGCGTACGGGTAGCCGAGGACGCGCGAGGAGTCCTTGATGGCGGCCTTCGCCTTGATGGTGCCGTACGTGACGATCATGGCGACCTTGTCGGATCCCCACTTCTCGGTCACGTACCGGATCACGTCACCGCGCCGGCGCTCGTCGAAGTCGATGTCGACATCGGGCATGGAGATGCGCTCGGGGTTGAGGAAGCGCTCGAAGATCAGGCCGTGCGGGATGGGGTCGAGGTCGGTGATGCCCATCGCGTACGCGACCAGCGAGCCGGCCGCCGAACCACGGCCGGGGCCCACCGCGATGCCCTGCTCCTTGGCCCACATGATGAAGTCGGCGACCACGAGGAAGTACGCCGGGAACCCCATCTGGATGATGGTGTCCATCTCGTACTCGGCGAGCTTCTTGTGCTCCTCGTCGTACCCGCCCGGGAAGCGCCAGTCCATGCCCTTCCACACCTGGGACTTGAAGAAGTCCGCCTCGGACTCGAAGCCCTCCGGGATCGGGAAGCGCGGCATGAGGTTGCGGAACTTGAACATGCCCTCGGTGTCGACCCGGGAGGCGACGAGCAGCTGGCTGTTGCGGCAGCCCTCCTGCCAGGCGTCCGAGGAGTCCAGGGCGTACATCTCGGCGGCCGACTTGATGTAGTAGCCGGTGCCGTCGAAGCGGAAGCGGTCCGGGTCCGAGAGGTTCTTGCCGGTCTGCACGCAGAGCAGCAGGTCGTGCGCCCCGGCGTCGGCCTCGGTGGTGTAGTGCGAGTCGTTGGTGACGACCGGGGGGATGTTCAGCTTCTTGCTGATCTCCAGCAGCCCGTCGCGGACCCGCTTCTCGATGTCGAGGCCGTGGTCCATCAGCTCCAGGAAGTAGTTCTCCTTGCCGAAGATGTCCTGGTAGTCGGCGGCCGACTTCACCGCCTCGTCGAACTGGCCCAGGCGCAGCCGGGTCTGCACCTCGCCGGACGGGCAGCCGGTGGTGGCCATCAGGCCGCCGGACAGGTCGGAGATCAGCTCCTTGTCCATCCGGGGCCACTTCACCAGCCAGCCCTCGGCGTACGAGCGCGAGGTCAGCTTGAAGAGGTTGTGCAGGCCCTCCTTGTTACGGGCCCAGATGGTCTTGTGGGTGTACGCGCCGGAGGCGGAGACGTCGTCCCGCTTCTGGTGCGGCTGGCCCCACAGGATGCGCTTGGTGTTGGAGCGGGACTCCGGCGCGACGTACGCCTCGATGCCGATCACCGGGGTGATCCCGGCGGCGGTCGCCTGCTTGTGGAACTCGGCGGCGCCGTACATGTTCCCGTGGTCGGTCATCGCGACGTGGGTCTGACCCAGCCGCTCGACCTCCTTGAACATCTGCTTCAGCCGGGCGGCACCGTCCAGCATCGAGTACTCGGTGTGGACGTGCAGATGCGCGAACGGCTGATCGCTCAAGGCGGGGCCTCCGGAGGCGAGTGCGGGTCTGGTGGGCCGGCGAACGCGCAGGTACGCGCAGGTCACGGAAGGTGCCTGGAAACGGATGTGGCCCGGACCACCTCGTGGGGTCCGGACCATCACTCACACGTTCACGCGTCTACTCTAGCTCCCCTTCGGAGCCGGCTCCCTCCGGCTCGGAGCCTCCCGAGCTCAGCCCGGCGAGTCGCGCCCCGGCGGCCTCGCGGACCTCCGCCTCCTCCATCGGATCGTCCCGCAGGTGGGCGAGGCGTTCCCGGACGTGGGGGCGGTCGGGGGCATGCGCGACGGCCGGCAGGCGGGCGCCGGCCTCGCAGTCCCAGAGGCACTCGGTGTACACCTCGGCCAGCCCGACGGGGGCGACGGCGGCCAGTGCCTCCAGGTAGGCGGGGCGCTCGGAGGAGTGCGGCGTCCACAGCCAGAAGCGGCGCAGCAGCGACGCGGCCCCGGCGGCATCGGGGCCGAACCGGGCCAGGCCCCGGGCGGTGTGCATCGGGCCACACCACTCCTGGGCCGCCCACTGCCGCTCCAGCTCGGCCGTCGCCGTGGGCAGATCGCTCGCGATGTGCAGATCACTCGCGCCGCCGTGCTCCGGCAGCAGGGCGCGCGGGCTCGCACTGTCCTGCTCGGGGACGGGGTCCATCGAGCCGCGGGGGCCACGCCGCTGGCGTACGTCCTGCCCGGCCACCCGGTGCTCGCCCTCTCGGACGTGGGTACGGAGTGCTTCCCGGGCCTCGGCGGAGTCGGCGAGTGCGAGCAGCTCCAGGACTCCGGCGGCCCGCAGGCAGGTGTCCTCGTCCCCGGTCAGCAGGTCGACGATCGGTCCGACCGGCAGTTCCAGGTCCCGGACGAGCCGCGCCAGGTAGAGATGCCGGTCGTCCGCCTGCCGGTCCCAGCGCCAGTCCCAGCGGATGCACCCGTAGACCAGGTCGGCGGCTGCCGCCGGGTCCTCCGCCGCCATCTGCGCGCCCAGGCCCCGGCCGCGCTGCAACAGCCCGGGCAGGGTGCCTGCCGGGGCGTACTCGTATCTCCGCTGTGCCACGTGCCCAATCGTCCCTTAGCCCCCGACGGCTGGGCGGCGGGGGCTGGGGAGGTGGGGGTGAGGGGGCTGGGGGTTAGGTGTCCTCGTCGGGCGGGGTCACCTTGAGAGCCGTGATGACACCGAGGACGACCGTGGCGATCGCCAGAGCGAGGAGGACCGCGAAAGCGGTGGCGATCAGGAAACGCACGAGTCGTCGCCTCGCTCGGCGGCGAGGAGGAGGGAGAGGAGGTTGAGGAGAGTGGAGGCGGGGGCGGCGTTGAAGCGGACGAGGATGCGGCCGTCGATGGTCTTGTCGGTGGTGGCCGAGGGCCAGATCAGGCCGAACCTTCGGCCACGTTCCTGGACTTCGGCGAGGAGCGTGTGGATGTGGTCGTCGGTGTAGTGCCGGATCCGGGGGTCGGTCGGCAGCATGGGGCGACGGCGCGGGAGCGGGAAGGACATCAGGCGGCGTCCAGCTCGAACCAGACCATTTTGCCGCGTTCCTGGGGATCCACGCCCCAGCGGTGGGTGAGGCCTTCGATGAGCTGGAGGCCCCGGCCGGACTGCGCGAGGGGCGCCGGCGCTTGCTTCTTGGGGAGGTCCGGGCTCTCGTCACTGACGGACACCCGGAGGGTGGGGCCGACGGCGAGGATGAGGACGAGCGGCGCGGGGGTGCCGCCGTGCCGCCAGGCGTTCACGAGCAGTTCCACGAGCGCGAGTTCGGCATCGTCGGTGACCGAGGGCAGGTACCCGCAACGACCCATCGCGTCCCGGAGGGACTGGCGGGCGATGGCGAGGGAGGGCGTGTTGAGGTGGCGCATGGGGAGTTCTCCCGAGGCGTGATGGTGAGGGAAGAACCGGCGGGCATGCCGCCGAAAGCCCAACGAGAGGGCTTTATTGACGATCCGTCGGATCGCCATGACACCGAACATAGCGCAGATGAGTATCCAAATTTCTACGCTCTCGGGAAGTTCCCCCTATGGTGGTAACTGGTGGACCGGCGCTCGACGAGCGCGGCAGACTTGGCCACACTGCACGCCAGGAAGGAAGCCATGCCGCCACGCTCGAACCCAACGCTCCGTCAACGCCGACTCGGAAGCGAGCTGCGGAGAATGCGCGAGCAAGCCGGGTTTGGCGGCTCACAACTCGGCCGCGTCGTCGGTATGAGCCCCGCCCAAGTGACGCAGATGGAGTCAGGCCGGATCGGCATCAGCGTCGAACGTCTTCACACCATCGCCGCCGCATGTAACTGCGCAAACCGGCCCCTGGTCGATGCGCTCGCCGCCATAATCGCGGAGAGGGGAAAGGGCTGGTGGGAGGAGTACGGCGAGGTCCTCACGTCGGACTTCCTTGAGGTAGCCGAGATCGAGGGGTACGCCGAGAAGCTCTCCATGTGCACGACCACCTACATCCCGGGGCTACTCCAGACCGCCACCTACGCCTCCGCTGTGTTCAAGCGGATCTATCCACCACTGCCTCGCAAGGATGTCGACATCCGAACAGCGTTCCGCGTCCAGAGGCAGCAGGTCGTCCGATCCGGCCGAACGCCGTTCCGAGCGTTCATCCACGAGGCTGCACTGCGGATGCAGTTCGGCGGGCCGAAGGTTCTTGTGGACCAGCTTGAAGCTCTGCTCGAAGACTCCCAGCAGCCCGGAATCTCCGTTCGCGTAGTTCCCTTCGCGGTCGACACCTTTCCCGGGGCCGGTGAGAACCTCACATTCGCAGAAGGGTCGGTCCCCGAGCTCGACACCATTCAGCTGGACGTCTCCCAAGGAGCCCTGTTCTTCGACTCTCCTGCGGACCTTGCCCGCTACCGGGCGATCTTCGCCCGCCTGGCCTCCACAGCTCTCCCCGAAGATGGGTCTCGAAGCTTCATCCGATCCATCAAGAAGGAACTGGAACAAACTTATGCCTGAGTCGACATGGCAAAAATCCAGCTTCAGCGCCTCAAGCAATGAGTGCGTCGAAGTCCGAACGGTCGACGGGCTGGTCGAACTCCGCGAGTCCGACCAGGGCCACCTCACCATCCCCACCACCCCCACCAACTTCGCCGCCTTCCTCCAGGCCGCCAAAGCCGGCGAGTTCGACCACCACGCCTAGTACTGCAACCGCATCTGCGTGACGGATGTGGTGTTGGGCTCGTTGGTATCTCTGTGTGCTGATGAGCTGATGGTCGAGCAGGTCGAGTCGCCCCTCGGGTAGGACGATTTGCAACTCGGGGCTCGGCGCCCCGCAGTGCGGCGGGACGCCGAGCGGGTCCTATCGAATCTCCCTACCCAGAGCTGGAGTCGGTGGCCTATTCGCGGCCGCTTCGAGACGGCCTCGGGGTGCCGACAGTGGCACCGCCATCGCCGGCTCCGAGCGACGGGTCGCCGCAGCTGACCGTGATGGACTGCACCGATCTCCAAATCGCCAGGCAACTGCGCATCAACGCAAGTAGGGTGGAGCAGCGCCTGACACGCGTGTACCGGAACTCGACGTCAAACGCCGAAGAGACCTTCCCATGGGCCTGCGCAACGACGGAACCACGACCGGGCGGACAGGCCCCGGAGGCCTCTGACACGGAGCACTCCCAGCCGTCCTCGTCCCCACCGCGGAACCGACTGCCCCTGCCTAAGGATTCATGTGCCGCACACCTCGGACGACCGACCGACCACCCTTGCAGTCGGCACCTACACCATCGACGCCGGACGCAGCACGATCGCCTTCACCACGCGCCACTTCTTCGGCCTGGGCGCCGTGCGCGGAACGTTCGGCCTTACCTCGGGGCAGGTGCACGTCGCCGCCGAGCCCACTCAGTCGTCGGCCACGGCTGTCATCGATGCCGACAGCTTCTCGACCGACAGCGGTACCCGCGACAGGGTCGTGCGCTCACCCAAGTACCTGGGCACAGCCGCACACCCCCACATAGCCTTCGCCTCGAACGCCGTCCAGTCCACGGACACCGGGTACGTCCTGCGCGGAGAGCTGACCGTCAAAGCCACCACGCGGCCCATCGAACTTACCGTCGAGCAGCCGGAATTCACAGCCGATGGAATCCGCTTCCGCGCCACCACCAGAATCGACAGGTACGCATTCGGTATCACCGTCGACAAAGGCATGACCGCCCGTCACCTCACCCTTTCCCTCGACATTCTCGCCGTACCCGCCGTAGGCGGCATCCCCGGCGACTAGTACTGCAACCGCATCTGGGGGTTGTGGCCTCGGCGTTTGCCGTGGGAGCGGCGGGCTCGGGCCTGGCTGCGTCGGCGGAAGCGTGACCAGCGCAGATGGTGCTCGTTGGTGTGGTGGCGGGGTGTGACGATGAGGTGGCCTGCCGAAACGGTGCGCGAAGCGGGCATGGAAGCCCACTATCACCTCGGACCACGACTCGACCTGCTCAACCGTCAGCTCGTCAGCACACAGTCATACCAACGACGCCGAACGCCAGCGGTAACGACAGATGCGGTTGCAGTACTAGACACACCACGGCGCAGGAAGTCGGCCAGCCCGACTTCCTGCGCCAAACAACCAACGGGGCCCCAAATGACCAACACCAACTGGCAGAAGTCCAGCTACAGCGGCGCGACCAACGAGTGCGTGGAGATCCGCACCGCCGGCGGCCTGGTCGAACTCCGCGAGTCCGACCAGGGCCACCTCACCCTCCCCACCGCCCCCGCCCACTTCGCCGCCTTCCTCCAAGCCGCCAAAGCCGGCGAGTTCGACCACCACGCCTAGCGCAGCGCCGCGTTGATCCTTCGGGGGTTCATGCGGCCTTGAGTGGGCTGCCGTCGTAGGTCCAGCGGCAGGGCTTGGCGTCGTGTTCGTCGTAGCCCAAGACGAAGGTGGCGCTCGACGATGCCGGCGAAGGGAACCCCGCGCCGCACGACATAATCCCGGCGGATGACTCCGGTACCTCGCGGAGGCTACGAACGACACCAGAATGTCTACATCCATGGGCTGATTCGATACGGAGCTGCGGAACCTAGCGTCGATCCCATGAAACGCAATCGCCGTATCAGCGCTGTCGCGGTGTTGGCGCTCGCCGCCCTCGTCACCGGAACCGGCGCCGGGTTCGCCGCCACGACCACACCGTCGGCCACACCGGTGGCCACGCACGCGTTAGACACCGCACCGGCCACGGCCACCGCGCCCACGCGGTCCTTCCAAGGCACGCTCCCCGCGCCGACCGGCCCCTACGCCGCCGGCGAGGACGTCATCCACCTCACCGACGAGAGCCGTCCCGACCCGTGGGTGCCGTCATCCGGCCCCCGCCAACTGACCGTCACGATGGTCTACCCGGCCGTCCCCGGGACCGGGACTCCGGCCCCTTACATGAGCCTCGCCGAGGCAGCCGGAGTCATCCAGCAGCGGAAGTTGCCGGCGAGCTACGGCGTCACCGCACAGAACCTTTCCGGCGTCACCACTCACGCCTTCGACGGCGCGCGGCCGCAGCGCGGCAAGCATCCGCTGGTGGTCCTCTCACCCGCGTACGAGGACCCGCGCATGACGCTCACCTCGCTCGCAACCGACCTGGCCAGTCACGGCTACGTCGTCGCGCTCGTCGGCCACACCTACGAGGACAGCGGCGAGACGCTGGCGAACGGCCAGACGCCGCCGTGCGCGATCTGCGATGACCCGAAGACGCTCGACTTCGACTCCGTCGCCGCCAGCCGCGCGCTGGACGTGTCCTTCGTGATCGACCGGTTGACGCACGGCAATACCGCGTGGCCCCTGGCACACCTCATCGACAAGCACGAGATCGGCATGGCCGGACACTCCATCGGCGGAGCGGCGGCCGCCGCCACGATGATCGCCGACCCGCGAGTACGGGCCGGAGTGAACATGGACGGCAGCTTCCACCCGGCCCCGATGCCCGGCCAGATCAACCGGCCGCTCCTCATGCTGGGTACGGCCGACAACCACCCGGTCGGCGGCCACGACACCTCGTGGGGGCAGGCCTGGGCCGCCCTCGGCGGCTACAAGAAGTGGCTGACGGTCGCCGGCGCCGACCACTTCAGCTTCGCCGACCTGGACCTGCTTCTGGAGCAGGCCGGGTTCCCGACGCCGCCCCTCTCCCCGGAACGCGGGGTGGCGATCACCCGCGAGTACGTGGCAGCGTTCTTCGACCAGACGCTGAAGGGGATCGACAGTCCGCTGCTGGACGGCCCCTCGCCGAACAATCCGGAAGTGCTCTTCCAGTCCTAGTGCAGCGCCGCGTTGATCCTTCGGGGGTTCATGCGGCTTTGAGTGGGCTGCCGTCGTAGGTCCGGCGGTAGGGCTTGGCGTCGTGTTCGTCGCAGGCCAGGACGAAGGTGTCTATGGCCGCGGGGGGCGGGGAGGGGGGGGCGGGGAGTGAGCGGGGGGGGGGGAGAGACGGGGAGGGGGTGTG
>NZ_JBHWIJ010000006.1:32580-34233 GCF_042732255.1 Kitasatospora sp. NPDC059803
TGTGGTGGGGGGGGGGGGGCCGCCGCGCCAGCGCCCGCGGGGTGTGTGGCGGGGGGATTGTGGGGGGGGGGCGCAGCGGGGCCCGCGGCGTCGTAGACGTCGGGTCAGGGTGGAGAAGAACAGGTCGACTTGGTCGAGCCGGCCGGCGTGTTCGGGCGTGTGGTGGATGCTGAGGCGGGGACGGGACCTGTGCTCTCCGGCTGGGTCGGCTGGTGCTGCCGCGAGACTCCGCCGAACCGGCCCATGGGACTGGCCCGTTACTCGCGCGGTGACGCCTGCTGGCTGTCGTAGTGCTCCTGGGCGGCGAGCAGCTCGTCTCCGTGCCGGCCGAACCACTGGATCAGTTCGGTCAGCGGCCCGGCCAGGCTGACGCCGAGTTCCGTCAGGCTGTAGGTGACCTGGGGCGGGTTGGTGGGCGCGACCTGGCGGTCGACGAGCCCGGCCCGGGCCAGTGCCTTGAGGTTCTGCGACAGCATCTTCTGACTGATGCCACCGACTCGTTGGTGCAGCTGCGCGAAGCGGTGCGGGCCGGCGATGAGGGCCGAGATGATCAGTGTCGCCCAGCGACTTGTCGTCTGGTCCATGATCGGCCTGAGCACGCACTTGTTGTCGAAGGTGTCGTGGGCCAGGAGCCGGGCGGCTGTCGCGACCTGCTGAGTTTCCATCACCGCAGGAGCTTACAAAAAAGTAGGTACTTCCCAACAGTAACGGCCTTTCCTACGGTGACCTCGTAAGCACCAACGTTCGAGGAGCCACTGTGAGCAGCAGCAACGCACGTACGGCGATCGTCACGGGCGCATCGAAGGGCCTGGGCGCGGGGATCGCCAAGGCACTGGCCGGGACCGGCGCAGCCGTCGTGGTGAACTACCGGGAGGATGCGAAGGGCGCCGAGCGGGTCGTCGCGGGCATCACCGCCGAGGGCGGCCGGGCGATCGCGGTCCGGGCCGACGTGACCCGCAGCGACGAAGTGCGCCATCTGTTCGATCGGGCGCGCGAGGAGTACGGACCGGTCGACGTGCTCGTGAACAACGCGGCCGTCGCCGCCTTCGCGCCGCTGTCGGGCATCACCGAAGAGGAGTTCCAGCGCGAGATGACCACGAACGTCCTGGGCACGATCCTCACTACGCAGGCCCTGGCCGCGCAGGACGACATCGGCGCCGCATCGATCATCAACGTCTCGACGGCCGGCACACTCACCCACCCGCCGTACGCCTCGCTCTATGTCGCGTCCAAGAGCGCTGTCAACGCGTTCACCATCATTGCGGCCAAGGAGCTGGGCCCGCGCGGCATCCGGGTCAACGCGATCATGCCCGGACCGTCGGACACCGAGGGCACCAGGGCCATGGGATTCCCCGGCTCGGCTCAGGAAGCACAGGCGATCGCCGGCACCCCGCTGGGCCGAACGGGCACCCCGGACGACTACGGCCCGCTGGTGGCTTTCCTGGCTTCCGACGGCGCGCGCTGGATCACCGGGGATGTCATCCTCGCTTCCGGCGGCATGCGCTGACGTCCCGTCCGTTCGCCTCCGGGCCCCGGGCTCCGTCGGCTACGAAACACGCCCTGGACACACCACAGCGCAGGAAGTCGGCCAGCCCGACATCCTGCGCCAAACCAACGGGACCCAGCCGGCCGACACCAACTGGAAGAAGTCCA